>NZ_JBMNDR010000087.1:0-39781 GCF_052543235.1 Streptomyces sp. SAS_272
TGCCGCACTGCGTGTCCCGCCGGGAGCCTGTCACGTGGCTGCGTGCCGCGTGCGGGCGTTCGTCCGAGTACGTCGTCCGAGTAGGTCATCCGAGTACGTCGACTGAGTACCCGTACGGATGTGCGCCCGGCGCCGCGTCGGCAGGCTGGGCGGCATGACCACGCACCGTGCTCCCCAGCCCCTCGCCGACCCGGGCCGTCCGGTCGAGCGTGCCGTGAACGCCGCGCTGATCCTCGCCGTCCTGGCCGGCCTCGGCTGGATCGTCGGGATGATCTACACGCTTGTGCAGTGGCCGCTCTGAGGGCGGTGGCGGGCCGCTACGGCGTCACGGCCGCGGTCAGCGGCGCGCCGCGACGCGGAAGCGGACGCCCGCGCGGGTCAACCGCCCGGTCAGCGCGTCGCCCATCGCCACCGCCGTGGTGACCTGCCCGGCCGTCGGCGGGAGATCGTCGCAGGCCAGCGCCATCGCCGCCTCGGCGAACATCTTCGCCGTCTCGTCGTAACCGGGGTCGCCGCCCGCGACCTCGGTGAACACCCGTCGGCCGCCGCCCTCGCCGACGAACCGGACGGAGAACCAGCTCCGCGCCCGCTTCTGCTCGCTCGGCCCCTCGCCGGGCTTGAGCCGGTCCGACAGCCAGCGCCGGGCGGGCGGCACCTGGGCCGCCGCGGCGAGCGTCCCGACCGCGGCGACGCCGCCCACGGCGACGGGCAGCCGCCGGACGGCCGCGTAGTGCCGGTAGCGGAAGTCGGGGCCGTAGCGCTGCAGCGTCCGGGCCGACCGGAGCACGATCTGCGGGTCGATGGTCGGCAGCGGCAGCGCCCAGGCGCCGACCTCCCCGGCGAACCGGGGCGCGCCCACCGGTGCGACGGCCCGGCGGCCCATCAGCCGCGGCTCGTGCCGCCCCCGTTCCCGTGCCGCGGCCAGCATCTGCCGCCCGCGCGCGAACTGGCCGAGCGCGGAGGCGAAGGTCCCGCCCGAGAAGGAGGCGTCGGCCGTCACGAAGCCGTCCACGGTCAGCGGCACGCCCTCCGGGAGCTGGCGGACGGTGAAGTACACGCCGAGGTCGTGCGGGACGGAGTCGAAGCCGCACGCGTGGATCAGCCGTGCCCCCGTCTCCCGCGCGCGTGCGTCGTGCCGGACGTACATCAGGTCCACGAACTCCGGCTCGCCGGTGAGGTCGAGGTAGTCCGCGCCGGTGTCCGCGCAGGCGGCCACCAGCTCCTCGCCGTAGCGCACGTACGGGCCCACCGTCGTGGCCACCACGCGCGCGTGCTCCGCGAGCGCGCGCAGGGACGCCGGGTCCGCGACGTCGGCGCGCAGCACCCCGGCGTCCACGCCGAGCCGTTCGCGCAGCCGCTCCAGCTTGCTCTCGTCCCGCCCGGCGATGGCCCAGCGCAGCCCGGCTGGCGCGTGGACGGCGAGGTACTGCGCGGTGAGGGTTCCCACGAAACCCGTCGCCCCGAAGAGCACGATGTCGTACGGACGGTCGCTCGTTTTCAGCCTGCTCATGACATCCCTTCGCGGTGCAGCCCGTGCCGCTGTCGGTGGCTGAGGCTAGCGTGAGGAGTGCGCAGGCCGACGACGAGCCCGGAGGCAGCAGGTGACCGTGGACCGCCATGCCCTGAGGAAATGGGAGAAAGTGCGTGAGTTCGCACTCGGACTGCCGGGTGCGGCCGAGGAGTTCCCCTGGGGCGAGAGCGTCGCCAAGGTGAACGGGAAGGTGTTCGTCTTCCTCGGCGTCGACGACGGCAGTCACCCGACGGCCGTCACCGTCAAGCTCAGGGACGAGACCGCGCACGCCCACGCACTGGCCGCGCCCGGCGCCGAGCCCGCCGGATACGGCCTCGGCAGGTCGGGCTGGGTGCGCATCCCGCTGGAGGAGAAGGGCGCTCCCGCGGCCGACCTGCTCTGCGACTGGGTGGAGGAGAGCTACCGCACCATCGCTCCCCGACGGCTCATATCGGAGCTGGAGACACGCTGAACCGTCGGCCTGCGGGCCGCGATCCGGCTAAGCGCTTGCTCGCCCTGCTCTTGTGTCCGCGGGGACACGTTCCTAGCATCACTGGTGTTACATCAGTTGTGTCACAGCAAGGGGGCTGGATGACGACGGGACGGACGACCGGGCACGGCCCGCTGGCCGGCGTGCGGGTGCTGGAGCTCGCCGGGATCGGCCCCGGCCCCTTCGCGGGCATGCTGCTGGCCGATCTCGGCGCAGACGTGGTCCGGGTGGACCGCCCCGGTGGCCCCTCCCTCGGCATCGACCCGGCCCGTGACGTCACCAACCGCAACAAGCGCTCGGTGGTCGTGGACCTCAAGGCGCCGGACGGCCCCGCGCGCGTGCTCGACCTCGCCGCCCGCGCCGACGTGCTGATCGAGGGCAACCGCCCGGGTGTCGCCGAGCGGCTCGGCGTCGGCCCGGCGCACTGCCACGCCCGCAACCCCCGACTGGTCTACGGCCGGATGACCGGCTGGGGGCAGGAGGGCCCGCTCGCCCACCGAGCCGGCCACGACATCGCCTACATCGCGCTCACCGGCGCCCTGGGCCTCATCGGCCCTCCGGACGCACCCCCGCCGGCCCCCGCCAACCTGCTGGGCGACTACGCGGGCGGCTCCCTCTACCTCGTCGTCGGCGTCCTCGCGGCGCTGCACCACGCGCGCGTGAGCGGCGTCGGCCAGGTCGTCGACGCGGCCATCGTGGACGGCGCCGCCCACCTCTCCACGATGATCCACGGCATGCTCGCGGCGGGCGGCTGGCAGGACCGGCGCGGCGCCAACCTGCTCGACGGGGGCTGCCCGTACTACGGCGTCTACGAGACCGCCGACGGCGGCTACATGGCCGTCGGCGCGCTGGAGCCGCAGTTCTACGACGCCTTCGTGGACCTCCTGGGCCTCGAGGACCTCCGTGACGCCCGCAAGGACCGGACGCGGTGGGGAGAGCTGCGCGAGGCCGTCGCCGCCCGCTTCCGCACCCGCACCCGTGACGCGTGGACGGCGGTCTTCGAGGGCTCCGACGCGTGCGTGGCGCCGGTGCTGTCGCTGCGCGAGGCCCCGCGCCACCCGCACCTGGCGGCCCGCGCCACCTTCGTCGAGCACGGCGGCATCACCCAGCCCGCCCCCGCCCCCCGGTTCTCCGCGACCCCCACGGCCGTCCGCACCGGCCCGGCACGGCCCGGCGCCGACACGCACCAGGTGGCCCGCGACTGGGACATACCGGAGCTCGCCCCCGATCTCGAGCAGCCCCTCCCGAACACCCCGGCCCGGGGCGACTGAACCCGCCCGGCCGGGCCCACCCTCCCGAAAGGCCCACCAATGAGCACCGAAGCGTACGTGTACGACGCGATCCGCACCCCGCGCGGGCGCGGCAAGGCGAACGGCTCCCTGCACGGAACGAAGCCCATCGACCTCGTCGTCGGCCTCATCCACGAACTCCGCGACCGCTTCCCCGGCCTGGACCCGGCCGGGATCGACGACATCGTGCTCGGCGTGGTCAGCCCCGTGGGCGACCAGGGCTCCGACATCGCGCGCACTGCCGCCATCGCCGCCGGCCTGCCCGACACGGTGGCGGGCGTGCAGGAGAACCGCTTCTGCGCCTCGGGTCTGGAAGCCGTCAACCTGGCCGCCATGAAGGTCCGCTCGGGCTGGGAGGACCTCGTCCTCGCGGGCGGCGTCGAGTCGATGTCCCGGGTGCCGATGGCCTCGGACGGCGGCGCCTGGTTCAACGACCCGATGACCAACCTGGGCGTCAACTTCGTGCCGCAGGGCATCGGCGCCGACCTCATCGCCACCATCGAGGGCTTCTCCCGGCGCGACGTCGACGAGTACGCCGCCCTGTCGCAGGAGCGGGCGGCGACGGCCTGGAAGGAGGGCCGCTTCGACCGCTCCGTCGTCCCGGTGAGGGACCGCAGCGGACTCGTCGTCCTCGACCACGACGAGCACCCCCGCCCCGGCACCACCGCGGACTCCCTCGCGAAGCTGAAGCCGTCCTTCGCCGACATCGGCGAGCTCGGCGGGTTCGACGCCGTGGCGCTGCAGAAGTACCACTGGGTGGAGAAGATCGACCACGTCCACCACGCGGGCAACTCCTCCGGCATCGTCGACGGGGCATCCCTGGTCGCCATCGGCACCAGGGAGGCCGGCGAGCGCCACGGGCTCGCCCCGCGCGCGCGGATCGTCTCCGCGGCCGTCTCCGGCTCCGAGCCGACGATCATGCTGACCGGTCCCGCGCCCGCCACCCGCAAGGCTCTCGCGAAGGCCGGCCTGACCATCGACGACATCGACCTCGTCGAGATCAACGAGGCCTTCGCCGCCGTCGTCCTGCGCTTCGTCAAGGACATGGGCCTGTCCCTGGACAAGGTCAACGTCAACGGCGGCGCGATCGCGCTGGGTCACCCGCTCGGCGCCACCGGCGCGATGATCCTCGGCTCGCTCGTCGACGAACTGGAGCGCCAGGACAAGCGCTACGGCCTCGCCACCCTCTGCGTCGGCGGCGGCATGGGCATCGCCACCGTCGTCGAGCGCGTCTGACCACCCCAGCGGAACCCGAGACCTCTACGGAGAACCCGTCATGACACAGAGCACCACCATCCGCTGGGAACAGGACCGCACCGGCCTCGTCACCCTCGTCCTCGACGACCCCGACCAGTCCGCCAACACCATGAACGCGGCCTTCCGCGCCTCCCTTGCCGCGGTCGCCGACCGCCTGGAGGCCGAGAAGGACTCCGTCCGGGGCGTCATCCTCACCTCGGCCAAGAAGACCTTCTTCGCCGGCGGCGACCTGCGCGACCTCATCCGCGTCACCCCGGACACGGCCCAGGAGCTGCTGGACGGCGGACTGGAGATCAAGCGCAACCTCCGCCGCATCGAGACCCTCGGCAAGCCCGTCGTAGCCGCCCTGAACGGCGCGGCCCTCGGCGGCGGCTACGAACTCGCCCTGGCCTGCCACCACCGCATCGCGCTCGACGCGCCCGGCTCGAAGATCGGCTGCCCCGAGGTCACCCTCGGCCTGCTCCCCGGCGGCGGCGGCGTCGTGCGCACGGTCCGGCTGCTGGGCATCACCGACGCCCTCCTGAAGGTCCTCCTCAAGGGCGCCCAGTACAGCCCGCGGCGGGCCCTGGAGAACGGTCTGGTCGACGACGTCGCCACCACGCCCGACGAACTGCTCGCCAAGGCCCGCGCCTTCGTCGACGCGAACCCCGAGTCGCAGCAGCCCTGGGACAGGCCCGGCTACCGCATCCCCGGCGGCACCCCGTCGAACCCCCGCTTCGCCGCCAACCTGCCCGCGTTCCCGGCCAGCCTGCGCAAGGAGACCAACGGAGCCCCCTACCCCGCGCCCCGCAACATCCTCGCCGCGGCCGTCGAGGGCGCCCAGGTCGACTTCGAGACCGCACAGGTCATCGAGGCCCGTTACTTCGTCGAGCTGGCCGCCGGACAGACGTCGAAGAACATGATCCAGGCGTTCTTCTTCGACCTCCAGGCCGTCAACTCGGGCCTCAGCCGCCCCAAGGGCGTCGCACCCCGCCCGGTGCGCAGGGCGGCCGTCCTGGGCGCCGGGATGATGGGCGCCGGCATCGCCTACGCCTGCGCCCGCGCGGGCATCGACGTCGTCCTGAAGGACGTCTCCCTGGAAGCCGCCGTCAAGGGCAAGGCCTACTCCGAGAAGCTGTGCGCCAAGGCCGTCTCCCGCGGCCGCACGACCCAGGAGAAGGCCGACGCTCTCCTCGCCCGCATCACGCCCGCCGCGGACCCCGCCGACCTGGCCGGCTGCGACGCCGTCATCGAGGCCGTCTTCGAGGACACCGCCCTCAAGCACAAGGTGTTCCAGGAGATCGAGCAGGTCGTCGCCCCCGACGCCCTGCTGTGCTCCAACACCTCCACGCTGCCCATCACCGCCCTCGCCGAAGGCGTCGAGCGCCAGGCCGACTTCATCGGGCTGCACTTCTTCTCACCCGTCGACAAGATGCCCCTCGTCGAGATCATCAGGGGCGAGCGCACCGGCGACGAGGCGCTCGCGCGCGCCTTCGACCTGGTGCGGCAGATCAAGAAGACGCCGATCGTCGTCAACGACTCGCGCGGCTTCTTCACCTCCCGGGTGATCGGCCACTTCATCAACGAGGGCGTCGCCATGGTCGGCGAGGGCATCGAGCCCGCCTCCGTGGAGCAGGCGGCCGCGCAGGCCGGCTACCCCGCCAAGGTGCTCTCCCTGATGGACGAGCTGACGCTCACCCTCCCGCGCAGGATCCGGGAAGAGTCCAGGCGGGCCGTCGAGGAGGCGGGCGGCACCTGGCCCGGACACCCCGCCGAGGCCGTCATCGACCGCATGGTCGACGAGTTCGGCCGCACGGGACGCAGCGGCGGCGCCGGCTTCTACGAGTACGGGGAGGACGGCAGGCGCTCCGGTCTGTGGCCGGGCCTGCGCGAGCACTTCACCCGCGCGGGCGCCGAGATCCCCTTCGAGGACATGCAGGAGCGCATGCTCTTCTCCGAGGCCCTCGACACCGTCAGGCTCGTCGAGGAGGGCGTCCTGACCTCCGTGGCCGACGCCAACATCGGCTCCCTCTTCGGGATCGGCTTCCCCGGCTGGACCGGCGGAGTGCTCCAGTACGTCAACGGCTACGACGGCGGGCTCCCCGGCTTCGTGGCCCGCGCGCGTGAACTCGCCGCACGCTACGGCGACCGCTTCACCCCGCCCGCCCTGCTGGTGGAGAAGGCGCAACGGGGGGAGACCTTCACGGACGCGCGCTGAGCGCCCGGACCGTCACGGGGAGCCGTCCGCCGACGGCCCCCCGAGCCACTCCCGCAGTTCCTCCGTGAGCGAGCGCTGGAAGGCCGTCAGCAGCGCCTGGACGACCAGCGGCTGCATGTGCGCCGACAGCGACCGCACCGCCTGCGCGTCACGCTCCGGCACCTCCTCGCGCAGCAGCCGCGACAGCTCGTGGGCCGCCGCGCGCGCATGGTCGAGCAGGACGGTGCGCGCCGCGCGGATCGACTCGGGCGACAACGGCACGTCCAGCAGCCGGATCCCCAGCCGCAGCAGGCCGGGGTCGACCCCGTACCCGTCGTCGTCGCGGTGTACGACGTTCATCGCGACGAGCCGGTCCAGGTCCTCCTCGCCGAGCGTCCGCCCCGCCCGCCGCTGCAGTTCCTCCCGGGTCACCGTCTCCACCGAGTCCGGCGCCCAGGAAGCCACCACGGCCCGGTGCACGGCGAGGTCGTGGGCGTCCAGGCCGGGCGGCAGCCGGTTCAGATAGCGCTCGATCGCCGCCAGCGTCAGCCCCTGCCCGCGCAGCTCCTCGATCAGCGCCAGGCGCGCGAGGTGCCCGGCGCCGTAACGCCCCACTCGGCGCGGCCCGATGACCGGCGGCGGGAGCAGCCCTTTCGTGCCGTAGAAGCGCACGGTGCGCACCGTGACCCCGGCGCGCGCGGCCAGCTCGTCGACCGTGAGGGCCGGCTCCTCGGTCTCGCTCGTCATGTGCAGCAGTATCGCTGTCACACCGAAGCTGTGAAACCCGTGAGGGCAGAGTGACAGGCGGACCTCGAGGACCGGCGCCCTCGCGGACCGCGTCGTTGTCAGTGGTGTCGCCTACCGTGGCGTCATGGGGGAGATCACGTATGTCAGGGGCGACGCCACCGTGCCGTCGGTGAAGGGCGTCAAGGTGATCGCCCATGTCTGCAACGACATCGGGGGATGGGGGAAGGGCTTCGTCCTCGCGCTGTCCCGCCGCTGGCCCGAACCCGAGGCGGCCTACCGCGCCTGGCACCGGGAGCGCGCCTCCAACGACTTCGGCCTGGGCGCCCTCCAGCTGGTCCAGGTGGAGCCGTACGTGTGGGTCGCCAACATGATCGGCCAGCGCGGCGTGCGGACGGGCAGCAAGGGCGTCCCCGTGCGGTACGAGGCCATCGACGCGGCGCTCGCCCGGCTGGCCGGCCCCGCACGGGAACTCCACGCGTCCGTGCACATGCCACGGATAGGCTGCGGCCTGGCCGGGGGCAAGTGGTCCCGCGTCGAGCCGCTCGTGAGTGAGCGGCTCGTGCGGCGGGGCGTCGCGGTGACGGTGTACGACCACGGGGAGGGGTAGCGCCCATGCGCGCACAGACCGACAGGCACATCGACGGAAGCGGCGGCATCGAGGGGAGCGGCGGCATCGACGTGCTGGTTCTCGGCGGGGCCGGCGTGGACACGATCGTGTACGTGCCGGAGCTGCCGCTCCCGTACGCCGACAGCTACATGATCGACAGCGGGATCCGCGCCCGCGCCGGCCAGACCGGTGACTTCGTGGCCCTGGGCCTCGCCGCCCTCGGCCTGCGCACCCACCATCTCGACTTCCTCGGCGACGATCCCGAGGGCGACCTCGTCCGCGCCCTGCACGACGAGCACGGCATCGCCCTCACCGCGATCCCGCAGCCCGCCGGCACCAAGCGCGCGGTGAACCTGGTGAGCCCGGACGGCCGGCGGCTGTCGCTGTACGACACCAGTCGAGGGCGAGCGGACGACCGCTTCCCCGAGGACACCCTGCGCGCCCTCGCCGCGGTGAGCCGCCACGCGCACGTGTCCATCACTCAGCCCTGCGCCGAGGCGCTGCCCGTCCTGCGCGAGGCGGGCGTCGGCATCTCCACCGACCTGCACAACTGGGACGGCGAGAACCCCTACCAGGCGGCCTTCGCCCACGAGGCGGACGTCGTGTTCGTCTCCGCGACCGCCCTGTCCGACCCGCGGGCGACCATGCGCCGCATCGCCGAGCGCGGCCGCGCCGAAGCGGTCGTCGCCACCGCCGGAGCCGAGGGAGCGTATCTGCTGGCGGGCGGCGAGCTGACACATGTCCCCGCCGTCGCCCCGCCCGGACCGGTGGTCGACTCCAACGGCGCGGGCGACGCGTTCGCCGCCGCCTTCCTGTTCGGCCGTCTGCACGGCGAAACGCCCCGCCGGTGCGCCGAGTTCGGGGCACTGGCGGGGGCGTACGCGTGCACGGTGCCGGCCACGGAGAGTGCCGCCCTGCCCCGCGCCGAGCTGCTGGCGCGGGCGGGCGCCCGCTGACCGGCGGGCCGGCGGGCCCGGGCGAGGTCAGTTCTGCTTACGTCTCGCAGCGGACAGGCCGATCACCCCGACCAGGGCGACGACCGCGCCCACCAGGGTCAGCACCGGCACACTGCCGATGAGGCCGACGGCCATGATCACCGCCCCGATCAGCGGCACCACTCTCCACGCGCCCAGACCCTCGTTGCCGTTCCGTGCAGCCATGGCCGTCCCCCGCTCCTGTCGCAGTTCCTGGACGGCTTGTTACCCACAACCGCCCGATCTCAGACAGGTGTTCGCACACTTCCGGAATCGCGGGCAGAGCGGCGGCCGGCCGACGGCCGGCTCAGTGCTCGTGGACGTCGTTCGTCGCCGCGATCTTCTTCCAGGACTTCGGCTGCACGGGAGCGGCCGCCGCCTTCGCGGTCGCCGCCGTCCGCGCGGCGGAGGCCGTTCCCGCGGCGGAGGCCGCGGGCTTCGCCGGCCGGAACAGCCAGGCGTCGAACAGCGCGTCCAGCTGCCTGCCCGAGACCCGCTCGGCGTACCGCCGGAGATCGGCGACCGTCGCGTTGCCGTACGCGTGCTCCCGCGGCCAGCCCTTCAGGACGGCGAAGAAGGCGTCGTCGCCGATCTCGTCGCGCAGCGCCTGCACCGCCAGCGCGCCCCGGTCGTACACGGCGATGTCGAACTGCTTGTCCGGACCCGGGTCGCCGGGTTTCACCGTCCAGAAGGCGTCGTCGGCCGGATGCGAGGCGTACACGTAGTCCGCGATCTCCCGGGCCGTGCCCTCGTCCTCGTGCTCGGACCACAGCCACTGCGCGTACCGTGCGAAGCCCTCGTTCAGCCAGATGTCCTTCCACCCGGCGACGGACACGAAGTCGCCGTACCACTGGTGGGCCAGTTCGTGCACCACGACCGAGGTGTTGGAGCCGCCGGCGAACTGCCGGGGGCTGTAGAAGGGCCGGGTCTGGGTCTCCAGGGCGTACCCGGTGTTCGTGTTCGGCACGTACCCGCCGAGCGCGTCGAAGGGATACGGCCCGAAGTACCCGCTCAGCCAGTCGGCGATCTCCCCGGTCCGCTCGACGCTCGCCCGCGCGGCGCCCGCGTTGTCGCCGAGATCCCTGCTGTAGGCGTTGACGACCGGGATGCCGCTCTCGGTCGTGCCGGTGGTGAGGTCGAACCTGCCGACGGCGAGCGTGGCCAGGTAGGTCGCCTGCGGCTTGCTGGAGCGCCAGTTGAAGCGCGTCCAGCCGGCCCGTGAACTCGTCGACTGCAGCGTGCCGTTGGAGAGGGCCTGCGTGCCGTCGGGCACCTGCACGGACACGTCGTAGGTGGCCTTGTCGAGCGGGTGGTCGTTGCTCGGGAACCACCACCAGGCAGCCTCGGGCTCGTTCGCGCCGACCCCGCCGTCCGGGGTGCGGTGCCAGCTGGTGAAGCCGTACGCCTGCTTCGAGGACGGGACGCCGCGGTAGCGGACCACGACGGTGACCTGCGCCCCCTCGGCCAGCGGCTTCCTCGGCGTGATCTCCAGCTCGTGCTCGCCCGAGGTCGCGAACGCCGCGACCGCGCCGTCGACCCGCACCTCGCTCACGTCGAGCAGGAAGTCCAGGTCGAACCGCGACAGGTCCTGCGTGGTCTTCGCCAGGATCGTCGCCGTGCCCTCCAGTTCGTCCGTGGCCGGCCGGTACTTCAGCCGCAGGTCGTAGTGGGAGACGTCGTAGCCGCCGTTGCCGTACGCCGGATAGTAGGGGTCGCCGATGCCCGGGGCGCCGGGGGAGCCGCTCGCGGCCGACGCCGGGATCGCCAGCAGGACGGAGGCGGCGGCGAGCGCGCCGGGCGCGGTGAATCTGCGGTGCACGTGAACTCCAAGTCGTAGAGGAGCGCAGTCCGTTCGGAGCCTATGGACTCCCTGTGCCTCAGGACCTGCCCGACACCGCTCCCGTCACACGATCGCCATTCGGCCGTCACGAGCGGTCCGCCTCGGCGCGCGTGGTCCCGGCCAGAACCGCCGCACCCCCCGGCGCAACCGTGCGCCGCCGCCTCATCTGCCCTCTTCTGAACGGGAGTTGACGCGAGTACCGTCGAAGCACATGTGGACACGCATGCGCTTCACGACCTGGAGACCGCTCGCGACGGCCGCCATCACCCTCCTGGTGGCCGCCTTCCTCACCCCGGTCGCGGCCCACGGCGCCCCCCGGGAGAGCCGACCCGTCTACTCCTACGAGAACGCCGTCCGCGAGGCGGTCTGGGTCGACACCGGACTCGACTCCGACGGCGACGGCCGGACCGACCGCGTCGCCGTCGACGTCGTCCGGCCCCGCGAACCCGCCGCCCAGGGCCGCAAAGTGCCCGTCATCATGGACGCCAGCCCCTACTACTCCTGCTGCGGACGCGGCAACGAGAGCCAGCGCAAGACCTACGACGCCGAGGGCCGCGTCGTCCAGATGCCGCTGTTCTACGACAACTACTTCGTGCCGCGGGGCTACGCCTTCGTCGGCGTCGACCTGGCCGGAACCGACCGCTCCGACGGCTGCGAGGACGTCGGAGGCCGCGGCGAGGTGCAGTCCGCGAAGGCGGTCGTCGACTGGCTCAACGGCCGCGCCAAGGGCTACACCAGCCGCACCGGCGGCACGACCGCCAAGGCGAGCTGGACCGACGGCCGGACGGGCATGATCGGCAAGAGCTGGGACGGCACCATCGCCAACGCCGTCGCCGCGACCGGCGTGCGGGGACTGCGGACGATCGTCCCCATCGCCGCCATCTCCTCCTGGTACGACTACTACTTCGCCCAGGGGGCGCCCCTCTACGACTCCGGCCCCGACGCCCTCGCGGACTACGTCAGCAGCCCCGACGCCCGCGCGCGGTGCGCCGCCGTCCAGCGCCGGCTCGTCGACGAGGCCCCGCGCACCGGCGACCGGACGCCGCTGTGGACCGAGCGCGACTACGTCAAGGACGCGCACAAGGTGAAGGCCAGCGTCTTCCTCGTGCACGGCATGCAGGACCTCAACGTCCGCACCAAGCACCTCGGCCAGTGGTGGGACGCCCTCGCGAAGAACGGCGTGCACCGCAAGATCTGGCTCTCCCAGACCGGACACGTCGACCCCTTCGACTTCCGTCGCGCCGCCTGGGTCGACACCCTGCACCGCTGGTTCGACCACGAGCTCCTCGGCTACGACAACGGCATCGACCGCGAGCCCATGGCCGACGTCGAACGCCACCCCGACCAGTGGGTCACCTCGACGTCCTGGCCGCCGCGCGGCACGCAGCCCGCGACCCTGCGCCCGGCCGCCGGCGACCGTCCCGGCGTCGGGACGCTCGGCCTGCGCAGGAGCACCGGCGTCGCCGCCTTCACCGACGACCCGCAACACGACGAGAGCGACTGGGCCGCGCAGATCGACACCCCGACGCCCGACAAGGCGGGCTTCGTCACCGGCGCCCTCACCCGGGACCTGCGGCTGTCCGGCTCCTCCAAGGTCACCGTCACCGCCACGCCCAGCACGGCGACGGCCCACCTGAGCGCCGTGCTCGTCGACCTCGGCCCCGACACGATCCGCGACTACGCGGCGGGAGGCGAGGGGATCACCACCCTCGCCGACCGCACCTGCTGGGGCGCGAGCACCGCGGGCGACAGCGCCTGCTTCAAGGGGACGAAGGCGGCGACGGTCGACGTCGGCGCCACGGTCGTCAGCCGGGGCTGGGCCGACCTCGGGACCTTCGCCGACCCCGGCAAGGGCGTGCCGCTGACCCCAGGCAGGGCGTACACCATCACTCTGGACCTCGCGGCCACCGACCACGTCGTACCGTCCGGTCACCGCCTCGCACTGATCGTCGCGGGCACCGACAAGGACCTCATCGACCCGCCCGCCGACCGGCCGACGCTCACCCTGGACCTGGCCCGCACCTCGGCCCGGGTCCCCGTCGTGGGCGGAGCGAAGGCGTTCGCCGCCGCGACGGCCGGATCACCGGCGGCCGGCGCCCCGCACCCCGCACCGCACACGGCTCCGCCGGCCGGCGCCGGCGCGCCGAGGAACGCCTTCCGGATCCCGTGACCGGCAGGCCGAAGCGCGCTCCGGATCCCGTGACCGGCCGGCCGGGGAACACGCGTCGGCTTCCGTGACCGGTCAGGAGGAGGCGGCCAGCGCGGCCGCCTCCTCCGCGCATCCCCAGGCGACCGTCACCCCGGCGCCGCCGTGGCCGTAGTTGTGGATCACCGCGCGGCCGTCGGGCAGCGTCTGCCGCTCCAGCCGTACCGCCGGCCGGGCCGGCCGCAGGCCCACCCGGTGCTCCAGGACCCGCGCCCCCGCCACCTCGGGCCGCAGCGCCGCGCACCGCCGCACGATCGCCTCCGCCTGCGCCGGGTCCGGCTCCAGGGACCACGCGCCGTCCTCGGCCGTGCCGCCCAGCAGCAGCCGCCCCGGCTGCGGGAAGAGGTAGGCCGTCTCCCCGTCCGGGGCGGTGGAGACCAGCCAGGTCCGCAGCCCCGGGTTCTCCACGACGACCAGCTGCCCGCGGACCGGCCGCACCGTGCGGTCCGCGACCAGGTCACGGGCGCCGAGGCCGGTGCAGTTGACGACGACCGGCGCGTCCACCGCCGTCAGATCGGACACGACCCGCTCCTCGACCGCGCCGCCCGCCCGCAGCAGCCGCTCCCGCAGCCACGGAAGGTGAGCCGCCATGTCGATGAGCGGCAGCCGCGTCCACAGGGCGCTCCCGGCCGGGTGCTCCCCGACGGTGGCCCGCCGCAGCACGGACAGCCGGCCCGCCGTCCAGGACCCGACGTTCGCCGGGTCCGCGGGGCTCATGGCCCCCTCGACCAGCCGCACCCCGTTCTCCTCCGGCCGCTCGGCCAGCTCCTGGTACACCTCCAGCGAGCGCAGCGCCCACGCGCGCGCCGACGCCATCGGCTCGATGCGGTACGGCCACCACAGCGCGCCCGCGACCGCCGAGGTGGTCCGCTCCACGGGGTCCCGCGTCCACACCCGCACCCGGCGGCCCCGCTCGGCCAGGACGACCGCCGTCGCCAGCCCGATCACCCCGCCGCCGACCACCACGACCTCGCCGCTCACCCGAGTGTCCACGCCCGGACGCTAACCGACCGCGCCCCGGTTCGGCGACCGGACGGACCCCGGCGCCCCGGCCGTCGCACGCCCACTAGGATCTGCTGTCTGATGACTGCCACTCTCGTCGCCAAGAACCTCGCCGCCGGGCACGGCGACCGCTCCCTCTTCTCCGGGCTCGACCTCGTGGTCGCCCCCGGGGACGTGATCGGACTGGTCGGCGCCAACGGCGCGGGCAAGTCCACCCTGCTGAAGCTGCTCGCCGGGCTCGCCGAGCCCGAGCAGGGCGAGCTCAGGCTCTCCCCGCCGACCGCGACCGTCGGCCACCTTCCCCAGGAACCGGAGCGCCGACCCGGCGAGAGCGTCCGCGAGTTCCTCGCCCGCCGCACGGGCGTCGCCGAGGCGCAGCGCACCATGGACGAGGCGACCCAGGCCCTGGTCGACGGGGCGCCCGGCGCGGACGACGCCTACGCGACGAGCCTGGAACGCTGGCTCGACCTCGGCGGCGCCGACCTCGACGAGCGCGCCGAGGAGGTCGCCGACTCGCTGGGGCTCGGCGTGGACCTCGACCAGCCGATGACCTCCCTGTCCGGCGGCCAGGCCGCCCGCGCGGGCCTCGCCTCCCTCCTCCTGTCCCGCTACGACGTCTTCCTGCTCGACGAGCCGACCAACGACCTCGACCTGGACGGCCTCGAGCGCCTCGAACGCTTCGTGACCGGTCTGCGCGCCGGCACGGTCGTCGTCAGCCACGACCGCGAGTTCCTCACCCGCACGGTCACCAAGGTCCTCGAACTGGACCTGGCACAGCAGCAGATCAACCTCTACGGCGGCGGCTACGACGCCTACCTCGAGGAGCGGGACGTGGCCCGCCGGCACGCGCGCGACGACTTCGAGGAGTACGCCGACAAGAAGGCCGCCCTCCAGGACCGGGCGCAGACCCAGCGCTCCTGGATGGACAAGGGCGTGAAGAACGCGCGCCGCAAGGCGGCCAACGACAACGACAAGATCGGCCGCAAGTTCCGCAGCGAGGCCAGCGAGAAGCAGGCCGCGAAGGCGCGGCAGACCCAGCGCATGATCGAGCGCCTGGAGGTCGTCGAGGAGCCGCGCAAGGAGTGGGAGCTGCGGATGGAGATCGCGGCCGCCCCGCGCTCCGGCGCGGTGGTCGCCTCCCTGCGTGAGGCGGAGGTGCGCCGCGGCGGCTTCACGTTCGGGCCGGTGACGCTGCAGATCGACTGGGCCGACCGGGTCGCGGTGACCGGCGCCAACGGCGCGGGCAAGTCCACCCTCCTCGGGGCGCTGCTCGGACGGGTCCCGCTGGACGCCGGACACGCGGCCCTGGGTTCGGGCGTCCTGGTCGGCGAGGTCGACCAGGCGCGGGCGCTGTTCCACGGCGCGGAGGCGCTGCTGGAGGCGTTCCGCGCCGCCGTCCCCGACACCGAGCCGGTCGAGGTGCGCACCCTGCTGGCCAAGTTCGGCCTGAAGTCGGAGCACGTCATGCGCCCGGCGGCCACCCTGTCTCCCGGCGAGCGCACCCGTGCCGCTCTCGCACTCCTTCAGGGACGGGGCGTCAACCTCCTGGTCCTCGACGAGCCGACCAACCACCTCGACCTGCCGGCCATCGAACAGCTGGAGTCGGCCCTCGACGCCTATGAGGGCACCCTCCTCCTCGTCACCCACGACCGTCGCATGCTGGACGCGGTCCACGTCACGCGCCGCCTGGAGGTCGCGGACGGCAAGGTGACGGAGCGGTAGCCGCGGGGAGGCCCGTTCACCCCAGCCGGGTGGCGAGACCCGGGTAGTCCAGGACGTATCCGTCCGGGTCGAAGACGATGTCGCTGCGGAAGCTCCCCGAGGCGTACCGGACCACCGCGCCGCCGTCCCCGGCCGCCCCGAGATGCGTGTACGTCTGCCACGACGGCCGCACGGTCAGCGCCGGCACCGAGACCCAGGCCATCAGGAACCGGCGCTCGCCCGCCTGCCGGTGCAGCCCGTGCCGCAGCACCGGCATGGTGTTGGTGAGCGGGCACAGACCCAGGTCGCAGTCGAGGGCCTCCTCGAAGCCGGGGAGGCGTTCCCCGTCGGCCGTCCAGCCGCCCCGTCCGTCGTGCCGCAGGTCCAGGGAGCGCGTGCGTGCGGCGGTCTCGACCGTGACCCGCAGCCGGCGGGTCACGAATCCGTCGGCCGCGTCGAGCTCGTAGGACACCCAGTACGGCTCCGGCGCCGTGCCGACCGCCCGCCCCCGGGCCCGAAGCGCGCCGTCGCCCTCCTCGGTCCACGCGGTCTCGTAGCCGCCGCTCGCCGACACGCTCCAGCTGAGGACCCGGGAAGCATCCATGCGGCAACTGTACGAGCGGTCCGGGCGCCGGTGCGTGCGCCCGTGGTCCCGGCCCGCTCGTTCAGCCCGCCGTCAGCGCGTGCGCTTCTTCGGGTCCGCCAGACCCGCCCGGCGCAGAGCGTCGGCCATCGCGCTGTTGGCCGGCGGCGGCGCCTGGCGTGAACCGCCGCCACCTCCGCCGCGCTGCCCGCCCTGCTGTCCGCCCTGTTGCCGCTGCTGCGGCGGTCGCCCGCCGCCGCGCTGCGGACGGCCCCCGCCGGAGGACTGCCCCTGACCGCCCTGCGCGGCCGCCTCGTCGTCGAGCCGGAGCGTCAGCGAGATCCGCTTGCGCGGGATGTCGACGTCGAGCACCTTCACCTTGACGATGTCGCCGGGCTTGACGACGTCGCGGGGGTCCTTGACGAACGTCTTCGACAGCGCGGAGACGTGGGCCAGTCCGTCCTGGTGGACGCCGATGTCGATGAACGCCCCGAAGGCCGCCACGTTCGTCACCACGCCCTCCAGGACCATCCCGGAGGTCAGGTCGGAGATCTTCTCCACGCCGTCCTTGAAGGTCGCCGTCTTGAACGCGGGCCGCGGGTCGCGCCCGGGCTTCTCCAGCTCCTTGAGGATGTCGGTGACGGTCGGCAGCCCGAACGTCTCGTCCACGAAGTCCGTCGGACGCAGGGAGCGCAGCACACCGGTGTTGCCGATGAGGGACGCCACCTCCTGACCGGAGGTCTTCACCATGCGCCGCACCACCGGGTACGCCTCGGGGTGCACGCTGGAGGAGTCCAGCGGGTCGGAGCCGCCGCGGATGCGCAGGAAGCCCGCGCACTGCTCGTAGGCCTTCGGGCCGAGCCGGGCCACCTTCTTCAGCTCGGAGCGGGAGGTGAAGGGCCCGTTGGCGTCCCGGTGCGCCACGATGTTCTCGGCGAGACCTGAGGAGATGCCGGACACGCGCGAGAGAAGCGGCGCCGAGGCCGTGTTGACGTCCACGCCGACGCCGTTCACGCAGTCCTCCACCACCGCGTCCAGCGAGCGCGACAGCTTCACCTCGGACAGGTCGTGCTGGTACTGGCCGACGCCGATCGACTTGGGGTCGATCTTCACCAGCTCGGCCAGCGGGTCCTGGAGCCGGCGGGCGATCGACACGGCGCCGCGCAGCGACACGTCCATGTCGGGCAGCTCCTGGGAGGCGAAGGCGGAGGCCGAGTACACGGAGGCGCCCGCCTCGGACACCATCACCTTGGTGAGCTGCAGCTCCGGGTGCTTCGTGATGAGTTCGCCGGCCAGCTTGTCGGTCTCGCGGGAGGCGGTGCCGTTGCCGATGGCGACCAGGTCGACGGCGTGCTCCTTCGCCAGCCGCGCGAGCTTGGCGATCGCCTCGTCCCACTTGTTCGCCGGGACGTGCGGGTAGATCACGTCCGTGGCGACGACCTTGCCGGTCGCGTCGACGACGGCGACCTTGACGCCCGTACGGAAGCCGGGGTCGAGGCCCAGCGTCGCGCGCGTGCCGGCCGGGGCGGCGAGCAGCAGGTCGCGGAGGTTGGCGGCGAAGACGTTCACGGCCTCGTCCTCGGCGGCCGTGCGCAGTCGCAGCCGCAGGTCGATGCCGAGGTGGACCAGGATGCGGGTGCGCCACGCCCAGCGGACCGTGTCGCTCAGCCACTTGTCGCCGGGGCGGCCGCGCTCGGCGATCTTGAACCGCGACGCGATGATGGGCTCGTACGAGGAGGGGCCGGGCTGCTCGGAGGGCTCCTCCGGCTCCAGGACGAGGTCGAGGACGTCCTCCTTCTCGCCGCGCAGCATCGCCAGGATCCGGTGCGAGGGCAGCGCGGTGAACGGCTCGGCGAAGTCGAAGTAGTCGGCGAACTTCGCGCCCGCCTCCTCCTTGCCCTCGCGCACCCTGGCCGCCAGCCGCCCGCGCGCCCACATGCGTTCGCGCAGCTCGCCGATCAGGTCGGCGTCCTCCGAGAACCGCTCGGTGAGGATCGCCCGCGCGCCGTCCAGCGCGGCCTGGGGGTCGGCGACGCCCCTGTCGGCGTCGACGAACGCGGCGGCGGCCGCGAGCGGGTCGACCGAGGCGTCCCCGAGCAGGCCCTCGGCGAGCGGCTCGAGGCCCGCCTCGCGCGCGATCTGCGCCTTGGTGCGCCGCTTGGGCTTGTACGGGAGGTAGATGTCCTCGAGGCGCGCCTTGGTCTGCGCGTCGCGGATCTGCGCCTCGAGGGCGTCGGTGAGCTTGCCCTGCTCGCGCACCGATTCCAGGACCGCCGACCGCCGTTCCTCCAGCTCCCGCAGGTAGCGAAGCCGCTCCTCGAGCGTGCGCAGCTGCGCGTCGTCGAGCATCTCGGTCGCTTCCTTGCGGTAGCGGGCGATGAAGGGCACCGTGGAGCCGCCGTCGAGCAGCTCCACGGCGGCCTTGACCTGCCGCTCCCGTACGCCGAGCTCCTCGGCGATCCTGCCTTCGATGGATCCTGCTTCGATGAACCCGGGTGCCGTCACGATCCCGTACCGCCTTCTCCGCTGAGGTTGCGCGGCAATTGTGGCAGGTGGCGCCGACAATCGGGGATCAGGGCGCGGTCATCGGGCCCTCGGCCGTCTCATCCCGACGTGCTCCAGGTGAAGTGCGGCTCCCGGCGCTGCAGGAACGCGGTGACGCCTTCCGCGGTGTCGCCGCTGCCGCGCGCCTGCGCGCTCCAGTGGGCGTCGCGGTCGGTGCGGCCGTCCGCGAACTCCTTGGCGGCGGCCTGGGTCAGCTGCGAGCGCGAGGTCAGCAGGCGGGTGAAGTCGGCGACCCGCTCGTCGAGCGCGTCCGCGGGGAGCACCTCGTCGACCAGTCCGGTGCGCAGGGCCCGCCCGGCGTCGATCAACTCGCCGGAGAACAAAAGGTACTTGGCGGTGGCGGGACCCACCAGGGACACCAGTCGCCGGGTGGCGGAGGACGGGTAGACGATCCCGAGCCGGGCCGGTGTCACCCCGAACAGCGCGCCCTCCTCGGCGAACCGCAGGTCGCAGGCGGCGGCGAGCTGGGCGCCGCCGCCGACGCAGTGCCCCCGCACGGCGGCCAGCGTGGGCTTAGGGAACGCCGCCAGGGCCTCCTCGGCCCGCACCGCCAGCGCCTGCGCCTCGTCCGGCGAGCCCTGCAGGGTGGAGATGTCGGCGCCCGCGCAGAAGGTGCCGCCCGCCCCCGTCAGCACCAGTGCCCGTACGGCGGGGTCGGCGGCCAGGGCGTCCAGCAGCGGGGGCAGCCCCGCCCACATCGCGGCCGTCATGGCGTTGCGCTTCGCAGGGTGGTGCAGGACGACGGTGGCGACCGCGTCCGTGACGCCGTGCAGCAGTTCGGGCTCCATGCCCCGGATGCTAGCCACCCGGCCCGTTCCATGATCGAGTGGGCCGACGGCGGCGACGGCGGCGACGGTGGCGATGAAGCGGTGGCGACGGCGGCCAAAGGCGTCAAAACGGGAAGAGCGTCGCCGCCGGACCCGTACGGCCCGAAGAGGGCGCGAAGGTGGCGTGAACGCGAAAGAAACGGTCCTACGGCCGCCCCGGTCTCCCGGATGCGGTCGGAAGCGCTCGAAAACTGCTGACTTCTGTTCAGTCATCCGAAGAGGAGCGCCTCGTTGCCAACATCTGGGATGTGGTGACAATCGAGCGCGAGGGCGGCGACCGGACGATGGACGATCACGGGCGCGGGCCCGACCCACGCCCAGAGGGCGGACCAGGCGCACTTCCCGAGCCCCCCGCGGAGGCCGTGCCGCGCCCGCTGCCCTACGAAGGCGTCTGGCGGTTCACCGCCTCCGCCGTGGACGCCTCGGTCCCGCAGGCCCGGCACGCGGTGCGCGACCTGCTGTACCGCCAGGGGGTGCCGCTCTCCGACGACCTGGCCCAGGGGCTCCTGCTGATCGTCTCCGAGCTGGTGACCAACGCCGTGCGGCATGCGGCCCTGCTGTCACCCGAGCTCGCGGTGGAGGTCGCCGTCGGAGCCGAGTGGGTGCGGGTCGCCGTGGAGGACGCCCACCCCTACCGCCCGACCGCCCTGGAAGCCGATCACGGCCGCACCGGCGGCCGGGGACTGCTCCTGGTGCGGGAGATCGCCAGGGAGGCGGGCGGGGTGTGCGACGTCGAGCACACGGCGGGCGGCGGCAAGGTGATCTGGGCCGCCCTGCCGCTCAAGCCCGTGCGCACGCGCTGACGCTCACCAGCCCGCCGAGGGGCCCGTCAGCTCGCGGACCGCGGGCCGTGCCGCGTCCAGGACGGTCATGAACCAGGAGGAGAACGGCTCCTTCGCGTGCCGTTCCGCCAGCTCGGCGGGGGTCACGAAGGCCGTGTCGCCGACCTCGTCCGCCTCCGGACGCAGCGGGGACTGCACCAGCCCGACGAACAGATGGTTGTACTCCTGCTCCACCAGGCCCGAGTCCGGGTCCGGATGGTTGTAGCGGACCGTGCCCGCCTCGGCGAGCAGCGACGGGGAGACGCCCAGCTCCTCGTGGGTGCGTCGGGCGGCCGCCGCGAACGGCGCCTCGTTCGGGTAGGGGTGGCCGCAGCAGGTGTTGGACCACACGCCGGGGGAGTGGTACTTGCCGAGCGCGCGCTGCTGGATCAGCAGCCGGCCCCGCTCGTCGAAGAGGAACACGGAGAACGCGCGGTGCAGCTGCCCGGGCGGCTGGTGGGCGGCGAGCTTCTCCGCGGTGCCGATCGTGACGCCGTTCTCGTCGACCAGCTCCAGCAAGATCGCTTCGGCGATCCCGTTCGACGAGTCGTGTGTCGCGGTGGCAGGTGTGATCGGCATACCCATCCTTAGCATCGGTCCTCGCGTCCCAGTCTGCCGCACTCGCCCGGTGCTCCCGGCCCTTCGCGGGAAAGCGCGCATGTCCCGCGCGCGTGTCCCGTCCGGCGCGGCGGGGGACCCGAAGGCGATCTTGCCCGGCGGCGGCTCCGCGGAATCGCATCGAACGTCTGTGCGTATCGGCTGGTGGGCCGCGCGGGGCGCTCAGTGGCAGAGCCGCGCCTCGTGTTCGGCGTGCCCGCTCGGCTCCAGCTGGAAGGTGCAGTGCTCCACGTCGAAGTGGTCTCCCAGACAGCCCTGGAGCTCGTGCAGCATCTTCTCGTGGCCGATCGCGTTCAGCGCCTCCGAGCTCACCACCACGTGCGCCGACAGCACCGGCATGCCGGAGGTGATCGTCCAGGCGTGCAGATCGTGCACGTCCTCCACTCCGTCCAGGGCGAGGATGTGGGACCGCACCTCGGCCATGTCGACGTCCTTGGGGGCCGACTCCAGCAGCACGTCGAGCGTCTCGCGCAGCAGTTTCACGGTCCTCGGCACGATCATCAGGCCGATGACCAGCGAGGCGATCGGGTCGGCGGTCTGCCACCCGGTGGTCAGGATCACCACCGCCGAGATCAGCACCGCCACCGAGCCCAGCGCGTCGGCGGCCACCTCCAGGAACGCCCCGCGCACGTTCAGGCTCTCCGCCTGGCCGCGCATCAGCAGGGTCAGCGAGACCATGTTCGCCGCCAGACCGATCGCGCCGAACCAGATCATCAGCCCGCCCTCGGTGGCGGCCGGCGTGAAGAACCGCTGGACCGCCTCGTACAGGACGTAGCCGCCCACGCCGAGCAGCAGCAGACAGTTGGCGAGGGCGGCCAGGATCTCGGCGCGGGCGAGCCCGAAGGTGCGGTTCGCGCTCGGCGGCCGGCCCGCGAAGTGGATGGCGAGCAGCGCCATGCCGAGACCCAGCGCGTCCGTCGCCATGTGCGCCGCGTCCGCGACCAGCGCCAGGGAGTCCGCGAGCACCCCGCCGACGATCTCCACCACCATCACGCCGAGCGTGATCGCCAGAGCGCCGCGCAGCCTGCCGCGGTACGCCGCAGCGGCCGTGCCGGTGGGCGGCACGTGCGCGTGCGTGTGGCCGTGATCGTGCCCAGCCCCCATGGATACAGCCTTCCTGTGGTCCGTGCGTGTGCTGCCCGGGCTCACAGTCAACTACGGGTGGGGGGTATCCGGCAACGCGGCATTGAACACCGTTGTCATGTGCCCTGACCTGCGGAAACGAAGCGGCAGGTCAGGACAGCTGCACCGGTGTCAGGGGCGGTGCAGCCGCCAGCCCTGCCACGCCGACTCGACCATCTCGCGTACCCCTCGCCGCGCCGTCCAGCCCAGTTCCCGGGCCGCCAGTTCCGCCGCGGCCACCGCGCGCGGCGCGTCCCCGGGCCTGCGCCCCTCGACGAGGGCCGGGCGGGCGTCGCCGGTGACCTCGCCGATGAGGGTGACCAGCTCGCGCACCGAGACGCCCTCGCCCCGGCCGATGTTGACCGTCAGGTCGCCCGTCGCGTCCGGCGCGCTGAGCCGCCGGGCCGCCGCGAGATGGGCTTCGGCCAGGTCCGCCACGTGGATGTAGTCCCGCACGCAGGTCCCGTCCGGCGTCGGGTAGTCGGCGCCGAAGATCCGCGGGGCCTCGCCGCGGGTGAGCCGGTCGAAGACCATCGGGACGACGTTGAAGATCCCGGTGTCGGCCAGCTCGGGCGCGGCCGCCCCGGCCACGTTGAAGTAGCGCAGGCACGTCGTCGCGATGCCGTGCGCCTGTCCCGCCGCCCGCACCAGCCACTCTCCTGCGAGCTTGGTCTCGCCGTACGGGTTCACCGGCGCGCACGGGGTGTCCTCGGTGATGAGGTCCACATCGGGATTGCCGTAGACGGCTGCGGAGGAGGAGAACAGGAACCGCCGGATCCCGGCCTCGGCGACCGCCTCGAGCAGCGTGGCGAGACCGCCCACGTTGTCCCGGTAGTAGCGGGTGGGCTGCGCCACCGACTCGCCGACCTGCTTGTGCGCGGCCAGGTGCACCACACCGGTCACGGCGTGCTCCGCGAGGGTCTTCCTGAGCAGGTCGGCGTCGAGTGCCGAGCCTCTGACGAGCGGGACGTCCGCCCCGAGCCGGGCGGTGACGCCGGACGAGAGGTCGTCCAGCACGACGACCCTTTCCCCGGCCCCCGTCACGGCCCGCGCCACATGTGCCCCAATGTATCCGGCTCCGCCGGTGATCAGCCACGTCATGCCTGTGACCCTATGCCGACCGCGGTGAGGGGCCGGCCCTGGGCGATATCCGGGATGTCGGTTCCGGGGGCCGCGGTTTGTCGGCCGGGCCGCCGATCACCCATGATGATCTCGGCGAAGGCCGGTTCCACCGGGGGACGGTGGCGCCGGGGACCGTGTCGGCCGTGCCGCAACGGCCGGTGAACGCGGCCTTCCCGGCATCCGATAGCCTCTGCCGACATGCCGCCCGCCTGGTGCGGCGCCGGTGAGGTCGCCGGTGCAGCCAAGGGGCGCCCCCCATCGTTCATGACCGGCGTGAACCGCGCCGGACCCAGGGAGTGAGTTCGGTTGTCGACCGCCATCCTCACCGGCTCGCCGGTCCCCGGATCGTCGATCGAGGGCGACCTGCGGTCCCTCGGCTTCGACGTCCTGACCGCCTCCGACGCCGGTGACGCCGAAACGCTCCTCGCCGCCGTCCCCGGCGACCAGCGCGTCGCCGTCGTGGACGCCCGTTTCGTCGGCCACGAGCACGCGCTGCGCCTCGGGCTCACCGACCCCCGCTTCCCGCTCGCCGCGATCCCGGGCGCGCTGACCGCGCAGCCGGCCGGCCGGCAGGCCCTGACCCGCGCGATGGCCCGCGAGAACTCCGCGAGCGGCGGCACCCTGCTGGCCGTCGAGAGCCTCGCCGACCGTGTGGTCGCCGCCCTCGACGCCGACGGCGCCGGGGTGCACCGCCCCGAGCTGGGCAGCCTGGTCGCGCAGGTCCCCGTCGACCCGCAGACCCGCAACGAGGCACGGCAGGCGGTGGCCGCCCTGGACGACGAGGCGGTGCGCCTGAAGTCGGCCGTCAAGGCCCGCGACGGCTTCTTCACCACGTACTTCATCAGCCCGTACTCCCGCTACATCGCCCGCTGGTGCGCCCGCCGCGGCCTCACCCCGAACCAGGTCACGACCGCCTCGCTGATCACCGCGCTGATCGCGGCGGGCTGCGCGGCCACCGGCACCCGCGGCGGGTTCGTCGCGGCCGGCGTCCTGCTGATCGCCTCGTTCGTCCTGGACTGCACCGACGGCCAGCTCGCACGCTACTCCCTGCAGTACTCCACCCTGGGCGCCTGGCTCGACGCCACCTTCGACCGGGCCAAGGAGTACGCCTACTACGCGGGCCTCGCCCTGGGAGCGGCCCGCGGCGGCGACGACGTGTGGGCGCTCGCGCTGGGAGCCATGGTCCTGCAGACCTGCCGGCACGTCGTGGACTTCTCCTTCAACGAGGCCAACCACGACGCCACCGCCAACACCAGCCCCACCGCCGCCCTCTCCGACAAGCTCGACAGCGTCGGCTGGACGGTCTGGGTGCGGCGGATGATAGTTCTGCCCATCGGCGAACGATGGGCCATGATCGCCGTGCTGACCGCGGCCACCACCCCCCGCATCACCTTCTACGCGCTGCTGATCGGCTGCGCCTTCGCGGCGACGTACACGACCGCGGGCCGCGTCCTGCGCTCGCTGACCCGCAAGGCCAGGCGGACGGACCGGGCGGCGCAGGCGCTGGCGGACCTCGCGGACAGCGGGCCGCTGACCGAGGCGCTGGTCCGCTTCCTTCCCGGCAAGCCCCGGCGCACGGCGCCCCTCAGCGCCGCCGTCGGCGCCGTCCTGGTCACTCTCGGGGCCTGGATGTGGGGCCCGAGCTGGTGGGTCGTGCTGATGGCCGGCGCGTACGCGCTGGCGTCCGCCGAGGCCGTCACCCATCCCCTGAAGGGCGCCCTCGACTGGCTGATCCCCCCGCTGTTCCGCGCCGCCGAGTACGGCACGGTCCTGATCCTCGCGGCCCGGGCCGACGTGGACGGAGCGCTTCCTGCGGCTTTCGGGCTGGTCGCCGCCGTCGCCTACCATCACTACGACACGGTGTACCGCATCCGCGGCGACGCCGGAGCGCCGCCGGCCTGGCTGGTGCGCACCGTCGGGGGGCAGGAGGGGCGGACGCTGCTCGTGGCCGTGCTGGCCACGCTGCTCACCGCTTCGCAGTTCACGGTCGCGCTCACGGTCCTCGCCGCGGCCGTCGCCGTGCTGGTGCTCCTCGAGAGCATCCGCTTCTGGGTGGCCGCCCACAAGGGCGGCGCTCCCGCCGTACACGATGAAGGAGAACCCGCATGATCGGCCTCGTGCTGGCGGCCGGCGCCGGACGGCGTCTGCGCCCCTACACCGACAGCCTGCCCAAGGCGCTGGTGCCGGTGGGGCCCGCGGGCATAGAAGGCGAGCCCACGGTCCTCGACCTGACGCTCGGCAACTTCGCCGAGATCGGACTGACCGAGGTCGCGGTCATCGTCGGCTACCGCAAGGAGGCCGTGTACGCGCGCAAGGCGGCGCTGGAGGCGAAGTACGGCCTCAAGCTCACCCTCATCGACAACGACAAGGCCGAGGAGTGGAACAACGCGTACTCCCTGTGGTGCGGTCGTGACGCCCTCAAGGACGGCGTGATCCTCGCCAACGGCGACACCGTGCACCCGGTCTCCGTCGAGCGGACGCTGCTGGCCGCCCGCGGCGAGGGCAAGAAGATCATCCTCGCGCTGGACACCGTGAAGTCCCTCGCGGACGAGGAGATGAAGGTCGTCGTCGACCCCGAGAAGGGCATGACGAAGATCACCAAGCTGATGGACCCGGCCGAGGCGACAGGCGAGTACATCGGCGTCACCCTCATCGAGGGCGACGCGGCGCCCGAACTGGCCGACGCCCTGAAGACCGTGTGGGAGACCGACCCGCAGCAGTTCTACGAGCACGGGTACCAGGAACTGGTGAACCGCGGCTTCCGTATCGACGTGGCGCCGATCGGCGACGTCAAGTGGGTGGAGATCGACAACCACGCCGATCTCGCCCGTGGACGGGAGATCGCGTGCCAGTACTGACCCGGCTGATCCCCTCACCGGTGGTCGTGGACATCCGCCCGGGCGCCCTCGACGACCTGGTCGGGGTCCTCGCCGACGAGCGCATCTCGCACTCGGGCAAGCTCGCGATCGCCGTCAGCGGCGGCTCGGGCGCCCGGCTGCGCGAGCGCCTCACCCCGGCCCTGCCCGGAGCCACCTGGTACGAGGTGGGCGGCGGCACCCTCGACGACGCCGTCCAGCTGGCCGGCGACATAAAGGCCGGCCACTACGACGCCGTCGTGGGCCTGGGCGGCGGCAAGATCATCGACTGCGCCAAGTTCGCCGCGGCGCGGGTGGGCCTGCCGCTGGTCGCCGTGCCGACGAACCTCGCGCACGACGGCCTGTGCTCGCCGGTCGCCACGCTCGACAACGACGCGGGGCGCGGCTCCTACGGCGTGCCGAACCCGATCGCGGTCGTCATCGACCTGGACGTCATCCGCGAGGCGCCGGTGCGGTTCGTGCGCGCCGGCATCGGCGACGCGGTGTCCAACATCTCGGCGATCGCCGACTGGGAGCTCGCCCACCAGGTCAAGGGCGAGAAGATCGACGGTCTCGCGGCCGCGATCGCCCGGCAGGCCGGCGAGGCCGTGCTGCGGCACCCGGGCGGCATCGGCGACACCGGCTTCCTCCAGGTGCTGGCCGAGGCGCTGGTGCTCAGCGGCATCGCGATGTCGGTGTCGGGCGACTCCCGCCCCTCCTCCGGCGCGTGCCACGAGATCAACCACGCCTTCGACCTGCTCTTCCCCCGGCGGGCCGCGGCCCACGGGGAGCAGTGCGGACTCGGCGCGGCCTTCGCGATGTACCTGCGCGGAGCCCACGAGGAGTCGGCCTACATGGCCCAGGTGCTGCGGCGGCACGGACTGCCCGTCCTGCCGCAGGACATCGGCTTCACGGTGGACGAGTTCGTCCGCGCCGTGGGGTTCGCTCCCGAGACCCGGCCCGGCCGCTACACGATCCTCGAACACCTCGACCTCAAGCCCGACCAGATCAAGGACGTCTACACCGAATATGTCAAGGCCATCGGTAGCTGAACTCAGACCGGTCGTCCACCCCCCGGGGGTGAAGGACCGGCGCAGCGGTGAGCACTGGATGGGACGCCTCTACATGCGTGAGGTGTCCCTGCGGGTGGACCGCTACCTGGTGAACACCAGGGTCACGCCCAACCAGCTCACGTATCTGATGACCGTCTTCGGGGTGCTCGCGGCCCCGGCCCTGCTGGTGCCGGGGATCACGGGCGCCGTGCTCGGCGTGGTCTGCGTCCAGATGTACCTGCTGCTGGACTGCGTGGACGGCGAGATCGCGCGCTGGAAGAAGCAGTACTCGCTGGCCGGGGTCTACCTGGACCGCGTCGGCGCCTACCTGACCGACGCGGCGGTGCTCGTCGGCTTCGGTCTGCGCGCCGCCGATCTGTGGGGCAGCGGGCGCATCGACTGGCTGTGGGCCTTCCTCGGCACGCTGGCCGCGCTCGGCGCGATCCTGATCAAGGCGGAGACCGACCTCGTCGGCGTCGCCCGTCATCAGGGCGGGATGCCGCCGGTCAAGGAGGCGGCGTCCGAGCCGCGTTCCTCCGGCATGGCGCTGGCCCGCCGGGCCGCCTCGGCGCTCCAGTTCCACCGGCTGATCCTCGGCATCGAGGCGTCCCTGCTCATCCTGGTCCTGGCCGTCGCCGACCAGATGCGCGGCGACCTGTTCTTCTCCCGGCTCGGCGTGGCCGTGCTGGCCGGCATCGCGCTCCTGCAGACGCTGCTGCACCTGGTGTCCATCCTCGCCTCGAGCAGGCTCAAGTGAGCGCGGCGACGAAGGTCGGCGCGGTCGTCATCACCATGGGCAACCGCCCCGACGAGCTGCGGGCCCTGCTCGACTCGGTCGCCAAGCAGGACGGCGACCGGGTGGAGGTGGTCGTGGTCGGCAACGGCGCGCCCGTCCCGGACGTCCCCGAGGGCGTCCGGACGGTCGAGCTGCCCGAGAACCTCGGCATCCCCGGCGGCCGCAACGTCGGCATCGAGGCCTTCGGGCCCGGCGGCCGCGACGTCGACGTCCTGCTGTTCCTGGACGACGACGGCCTGCTGGCCCACACGGACACGGCCGAGCTGTGCCGCCGGGCCTTCGACGCCGATCCGGAACTGGGCATCATCAGCTTCCGGATCGCCGACCCGGACACCGGCGTCACCCAGCGCCGCCACGTGCCCCGGCTGCGTGCCTCCGACCCGATGCGCTCGTCCCGGGTCACCACCTTCCTCGGCGGCGCGAACGCCGTCCGCACGAAGGTGCTCGCGCAGGTCGGCGGTCTCCCCGGCGAGTTCTTCTACGCCCATGAGGAGACCGACCTGGCGTGGCGGGCGCTCGACGCGGGCTGGATGATCGACTACCGGTCGGACATGGTGCTGTACCACCCGACGACCGCGCCCTCGCGGCACGCGGTGTACCACCGCATGGTGGCCCGCAACCGGGTGTGGCTGGCACGCAGGAACCTTCCCGCCCCACTGGTCCCGGTCTACCTCGGGGTCTGGATGCTGCTCACGCTGGTCCGCCGCCCCTCGCGGCCGGCCCTGAAGGCGTGGTTCGGCGGTTTCCGGGAGGGCTGGAGCACTCCCTGCGGGCCGCGCAGGCCCATGAAGTGGCGTACGGTGTGGCGGCTGACCCGACTGGGCCGGCCTCCGGTGATCTGACAAGCTCGTCCCTGAGGGCCCCGGGACGTACCGCGGCCCCCGGCTCATGCGGGCCCCCTCAAGGCCGCGCATCCCGAAGACGAAGGTTTCCTACCTGTGAGTGAGACAACGCATGACGTCGGAGTCGCCGTGAGCGCGCTTCCGTCGCCCGACGAGGGCCTCACGGCGGCGCAGCTGGCAGCCAGGTACGGGCTGGCCGTGAGCGGCGCCCGGCCCCCGCTGCGGGAGTACGTGCGCCAGCTGTGGGGGCGCCGTCACTTCATCCTGGCGTTCTCCCGGGCGAAGCTGGCCGCGCAGTACAGCCAGGCCAAGCTGGGCCAACTGTGGCAGGTGGCCACGCCCTTGCTGAACGCGGCCGTGTACTTCATGATCTTCGGCCTCCTCCTGAACGCCAGCCGCGGGATGCCCAAGGACGTGTACATCCCGTTCCTGGTCACGGGCGTCTTCGTGTTCACCTTCACGCAGACCTCGGTGATGAGCGGCGTCCGGGCGATCTCCGGCAACCTCGGCCTGGTGCGCGCGCTGCACTTCCCGCGCGCCTCGCTGCCGATCTCCTTCGCGCTGCAGCAGCTCCAGCAACTGCTGTACTCGATGCTGGTGCTGTTCGCCGTGGTGATCGGCATGGGCAGCTACCCGGACCTGTCCTGGGCGCTGATCGTCCCGGTGCTGGTCCTGCAGTTCTGCTTCAACACCGGTCTGGCGCTGGTGTTCGCGCGGGCCGGCGCCAAGACCCCCGACCTGGCGCAGCTGATGCCGTTCGTGATGCGGACGTGGATGTACGCCTCCGGCGTGATGTTCTCCATCCCCGTCTTCCTCGCGGACAAGCCGCAGTGGGTGGCGAACGTGCTCCAGTGGAACCCCGCCGCCATCTACATGGACCTCATGCGCTTCGCGCTCATCGAGGAGTACGGCGCGGAGAACCTGCCCGACCACGTGTGGGCGGTCGCGGGCGGCTGGGCGGTCCTCATGGCCGTCGGCGGCTTCGTGTACTTCTGGAAGGCGGAGGAGAGGTACGGCCGTGGTTGATCCGCTTCCGGGAGAGCAGGCGGGACGCAGGGTCCCGACGGTCATCGCCGACGAGGTCCACATCGTCTACCGCGTCAACGGCGCCAAGAGCGGGAAGGGCAGCGCCACCGCCGCCCTCAGCCGTATCGTCAAACGCGGTGAGGAACGCGGCGTGCGCAAGGTGCACGCGGTGCGCGGCGTCTCCTTCGTCGCCCACCGGGGCGAGGCCATCGGCCTGATCGGCTCCAACGGCTCGGGCAAGTCCACGCTGCTGCGCGCCATCGCCGGGCTGCTGCCGCCGGAGAGCGGCAAGGTCTACACCGACGGACAGCCCTCGCTGCTCGGCGTCAACGCCGCGATGATGAACGACCTCACCGGTGAACGCAACGTCACCCTGGGCGGTCTGGCCATGGGCATGTCCCGTGAGGAGATCAGGGACCGCTACCAGGGGATCGTCGACTTCTCGGGCATCAACGAGAAGGGCGACTTCATCAGCCTGCCGATGCGCACCTACTCCTCCGGCATGCAGGCCCGGCTGCGGTTCTCCATCGCCGCGGCCAAGGACCACGACGTCCTGATGATCGACGAGGCCCTCGCCACCGGTGACGCCAAGTTCCGCAGGCGCTCCGAGGCGCGGGTGCGGGAGCTGCGGGAGCAGGCCGGCACGGTGTTCCTGGTCAGCCACAGCAACCAGTCGATCAGGGACACCTGCGACCGGGTGCTCTGGCTGGAACGCGGTGAACTGCGCCTGGACGGGCCGACCGAAGAGGTCCTGCGGGAGTACGAGAAGTTCTCGGGCAAGTAGGCCGTTCCGCCGGGGCCCCGCCGGAACTGTCCGGCGGGGCCCCGCGTCTGCAAAGGAAGCGTCAACTCCCGCTCGCGCAAGGAATCTTGACGCCAATCGGTGTGTTGTTGTGATGTGCAGAACACCCCCTGCGCACCTTGCGGCGTTGTACAACGTAAGCTGGACCGGTCCCGAAACGCGTCAAGTGGGGCGATAACGCTCAGCGCCCATGGCCGAAGCCCGCGCCGACGTGCGGGCGGCGTGTCCGAAATAGTGTGTATTGGGTCGGCAGTGTAGAACGGGAGATGTGACGGCATTGGCTACGGAAACTCCCCAGCTCAGCGCAGGCCGCGCCGTTTCCGCAGCGGGCGGCCGGGGATGACGGCGTCCGCCGCGCCAGACGTCGGCGACCCGGTGGACGGCACGCTGGACAAGGCCGCGCACGAGAACTTCCCCGTGGCCCCCTTCTTCCTGCCCCGGGCCTGGCGCGAGGACCTCATGGCGGTGTACGGCTTCGCCCGTCTCGTCGACGACATCGGCGACGGAGACCTCGCGCAGGGAGGCGCCGACGCCCGGCTGCTCGGCGTGCCGGCCGCCGAGGCCGAGGACCGCATGGTCCTGCTGGACGCGTTCGAGGCCGATCTGCGCCGGGTCTTCGACGGCACGCCCCGGCATCCCCTGCTGCGCCGCCTCCAGCCGGCCGTCCGTCGCCGCGCGCTCGGTCCGGAGCCCTTCCTCGGCCTGATCGCCGCCAACCGGCAGGACCAGCTCGTCACCCGCTACGAGACCTACGACGACCTCCTCGCCTACTGCGAGCTGTCCGCCAATCCCGTGGGCCGCCTGGTCCTCGCCGTCACCGGCGCCTCGAGCCCCGAGCGGATCCGCCTCTCCGACTCCATCTGCACCGCACTGCAGATCGTCGAACACCTGCAGGACGTGGCCGAGGACCTCGGCCGCGACCGTGTCTACCTGCCCGCCGCGGACATGAAGCGCTTCCACGTCCAGGAAGCCGATCTCGCCGCGGCGACCGCGGGCGCGTCGGTGCGCGCACTGGTCGCGTACGAGGCGCAACGCGCCGGCGATCTGCTGAATGAAGGCGCCCCCTTGGTGGGTAGCGTCCACGGCAGGCTGAGACTGCTGCTCGCGGGGTTCGTGGCGGGAGGAAGGGCGGCGATCCGAGCGATCGCCGCCGCCGAATACGACGTACTTCCCGGCCCGCCCAAGCCCGGCAAGCTCCAGTTGCTGCGCGAGGTGGGCGTGACCCTGCGAGGAGAGGGGTGATCCGGACCGTGGAGTCGTCCGTGCACGCGTCCGCACCGGTACTCGCCGCCTACAGCTACTGCGAGACCGTCACCGGACAGCAGGCCCGCAACTTCGCGTACGGGATCCGGCTGCTGCCCACGCCCGAACGCCGCGCGATGTCGGCGCTCTACGCCTTCTCGCGCCGCGTCGACGACATCGGCGACGGCGCGCTGGACGGCGACGTCAAGAGCGCCCGGCTCGAGGACACCCGGGCGCTGCTCACCCGTATCCGCGCGGGCGGGATCGAGGAGGACGACACCGACCCCGTCGCGGTCGCCCTCGCGCACGCGGCCCGGGCCTTCCCGATCCCGCTGGGCGGCCTGGACGAACTGATCGACGGCGTGCTGATGGACGTGCGCGGCGAGACGTACGAGACCTGGGACGACCTGAAGGTGTACTGCCGCTGTGTGGCGGGCGCCATCGGGCGGCTCTCGCTGGGCGTGTTCGGCACCCAGCCGGGGGCGCGCGGAGCCGAGCGCGCGCCGGAGTACGCCGACACGCTCGGGCTCGCACTCCAGCTCACGAACATCCTCAGAGACGTCCGCGAGGACGCGGCGGGCGGCCGGACCTATCTGCCCGCCGACGACCTCGCCAAGTTCGGCTGCTCGGCCGGGTTCGACGGGCCGAAGCCGCCGGAGGGCTCCGACTTCGCGGGTCTCGTCCACTTCGAGGTGCGGCGCGCCCGCGCCCTGTTCGCCGAGGGCTACCGGCTGCTGCCGATGCTCGACCGGCGCAGCGGCGCCTGCGTCGCCGCCATGGCCGGCATCTACCGCCGCCTCCTCGACCGCATCGAGCGCGACCCCGAGGCCGTGCTGCGCGGCCGCGTCTCGCTGCCCGGGCGGGAGAAGGCCTATGTCGCGGTGCGCGGCCTGTCGGGCCTGGACGCCCGGCACGTGTCGCGACGGAGCGTCAGGAGGCACGCCTGATGGACGTGCCGGGCGACGACGTGGGCCACGGTGACGCCACCGGGGAAAAGCGGTGCGCAACCCTCCGGTGCGGCGCGGCGTCCCTGACTGCGACGGCCTGCGGTGCAGCATTCAAGCACCATGGCCGGCCTGCACGGGAGGGTGCACGATGAACGACGAGCAGCTGGCGGACGCCGCGCAGGCGCCCGAACCTCCGGGGCGCACCGCCGTCGTCGTCGGGGGCGGGCTGGCCGGAGTCACCGCCGCGCTCGCGCTCGCCGACGCGGGCGTGCGCGTCACCCTGCTCGAGGGGCGGCCCCGGCTCGGCGGCCTCGCCTTCTCCTTCCGGCGCGGCGAGCTGACCGTCGACAACGGACAGCACGTCTACCTGCGCTGCTGCACCGCCTACCGGTGGTTCCTCGACCGCATCGACGCCGGCGCGCTGGCGCCGCTGCAGAATCGTCTCGATGTGCCCGTCGTCGACGTCGACAAGCCCGAGGGACGGCGGCTCGGCAGACTGCGCCGCGACGCGCTGCCGGTGCCCCTGCACCTGGGGCGCAGCCTCGCCGCGTATCCGCACCTCTCGCTCGCCGAACGTGCCAGGGTGGGCCGCGCGGCGCTCGCGCTGAAGGGGCTCGACCTCGCCGATCCGGCCCTGGACGCGCAGGACTTCGGCAGCTGGCTGACCGCGCACGGACAGTCGGCGCGCGCCGTCGAGGCCCTGTGGGACCTGGTCGGGGTCGCCACCCTCAACGCGGTCGCGGGCGACTGCTCGCTGGGGCTCGCCGCGATGGTGTTCAAGACCGGCCTGCTGTCCGACCCGGGCGCGGCCGACATCGGCTGGGCGCATGTCCCGCTGGGCGAGCTGCACGACCGGCTGGCCCGCAGGGCGCTCGACTCCGCGGGCGTGCGCACCGAGGTCCGTACCCGCGTCACCTCGCTCGCTCCCGACGACGACGGCGCCTGGCGCGTGCAGATTCCCGGCGGGACGCTCCGCGCGGACGCCGTCGTGCTCGCCGTGCCCCAGCGCGAGGCGTACGACCTGCTGCCCGCCGGAGCGCTCCACGACGCCGGGCGACTGCTCGAGATCGGCACCGCGCCCATCCTCAACGTGCACGTCGTCTACGACCGCAAGGTGCTCGACACGCCCTTCTTCGCTGCCCTCGGCACCTCCGTGCAGTGGGTGTTCGACCGCACCCACGCCTCCGGGCTGCGCGAGGGCCAGTACCTCGCCCTCTCCCAGTCCGCCGCACAGGACGAGATCGACGAGCCCGTCGCCGCCCTGCGCGAGCGCTATCTGCCCGAGCTGCGACGGCTGCTGCCGGGCGCGCGCCGCGCCGAGGTGAAGGACTTCTTCGTGACCAGGGAGCGGACCGCCACGTTCGCCCCCGCCCCCGGCGTCGGACGGCTCCGCCCCGGCGCCCGCACCGAAGCCCCCGGCCTGTACCTGGCCGGAGCGTGGACCGCCACAGGGTGGCCCGCGACCATGGAGGGTGCGGTCCGCAGCGGCGTGAGCGCGGCGGACGCCGCGCTCGGCGCCCTGGGCCGGCCCCGACCCCGTCGCCTCTTCGCGTTCGAGGAGGCGGCCCACTGCATCGTCCCGGGGGGCGACCCCGACACCTTCGGCCCAGTGCCGGAGGGAACCGGCGTACCCCTGCGAGGTGGAACCCGGTGACGTTCGATCAGCACGGCTCGGCACACCCCCGCACCCCCTCCGGTACCGCGACAAGAGGAGAATCTGTGCCCACTGTGCCCCTGGCCACGTCGGCCGCCCGGCGGACCGCGGTGGACGTGACCGCGCTCCTGGAACGCGGCCGCACCCTGGCCACACCGGTGCTGCGGGCGGCCGTCGACCGTCTGGCGCCGCCCATGGACACGGTCGCCGCCTACCACTTCGGCTGGATCGACGCCCAGGGCAACCCGACCGACGGAGACGGCGGCAAGGCGGTGCGTCCCGCGCTCGCCGTGCTGTCCGCGGAGGTCGCCGGGGCCGCTCCCGAGACAGGCGTCCCCGGCGCCGTCGCCGTGGAGCTGGTCCACAACTTCTCGCTCCTGCACGACGACCTGATGGACGGCGACGAACAGCGCCGGCACCGCGACACCGTCTGGAAGGTGCACGGCCCCGCCCAGGCCATCCTGGTCGGCGACGCCCTGTTCGCCCTCGCCAACGAGATCCTGCTGGAGCTCGGCACCGTCGAGGCCGGCCGTGCCACGCGCCGGCTGACCACCGCCACGCGCGCCCTCATCGACGGCCAGGCCCAGGACATCTCCTACGAGCACCGCGACCGCGTCAGCGTCGAGGAGTGCCTGGAGATGGAGGGCAACAAGACCGGCGCCCTGCTGGCCTGCGCCAGCTCGATCGGCGCGGTGCTCGGCGGCGCCGACGAGCGCACCGCGGACACCCTGGAGAAGTACGGCCACCACCTCGGCCTCGCCTTCCAGGCCGTCGACGACCTCCTCGGCATCTGGGGCGACCCGGAGGCCACCGGCAAGCAGACCTGGAGCGATCTGCGCCAGCGCAAGAAGTCGCTGCCCGTGGTGGCCGCCCTCGCCGCGGGCGGCCCCGCCTCCGAGCGGCTCGGCGAGATCCTCGCCGCGGACGCCAAGAGCAGCGACTTCGACAACTTCTCCGAGGAGGAGTTCGCAGCCCGGGCCGCCCTGATCGAGGAGGCGGGCGGCCGTGAGTGGACCGCCGGGGAGGCACGCCGGCAGCACGCGGTCGCCATCGAGGCCCTGAACGCCGTGGACATGCCCGAGCCGGTGCGGGAGCGGTTCACGGCGCTCGCCGACTTCGTCGTCGTACGAAAGAGATGATCACTATCGGTCGAATAGCCCTCGCGTAGTCGCCGGCCGGTGTGCGAGGAGAGAGAGCACCGGCCGACGGCGGACCCACAGCAGACGCAACGACATGCACACTGCACGAAGGGGAAGCCATGACAGCGACGACCGACGGAAGCACCGGGGCGGCTCTGCCGCCCCGCGCTGCCGCGGCCAGCGAAACAGCCCTCACCATCCCCGTGGCGGCCGGGGTACAAGAAGCCGCCGCACGCGCCACGCAACGCGCCACCGACTTCCTGCTCGCCCGGCAGGACGCCGAGGGCTGGTGGAAGGGCGACCTCGAGACGAACGTCACGATGGACGCCGAGGATCTGCTGCTCCGCCAGTTCCTGGGCATCCGCGACGAGGCCACCACCCGGGCCACCGCGCTCTTCGTCCGCGGCGAGCAGCGCGAGGACGGCACCTGGGCCACCTTCTACGGCGGGCCGCCCGACCTCTCCGCGACCGTCGAGGCGTACGTCGCCCTGCGGCTGGCCGGCGACGAACCCGACGCGCCCCACATGGCCCGGGCCGCCGCCTGGATCCGCGGCCAGGGGGGCATCGCGGCCGCCCGCGTCTTCACCCGGATCTGGCTGGCCCTGTTCGGCTGGTGGAAGTGGGAGGACCTGCCCGAACTGCCGCCCGAGCTCTTGTTCTTCCCCAAATGGTTTCCGCTGAGCATCTACAACTTCGGCTGCTGGGCCCGCCAGACGATCGTGCCGCTCACCGTCGTCTCGGCGAAGCGCCCGGTGCGCCCGGCGCCCTTCCCGCTCGACGAGCTGCACACCGATCCCGCCGACCCCTGTCCGCCCAGACCCCTTGCCCCCGTCAATAGTTGGGACGGTCTCTTCCAGCGGCTCGACAAGGTGGTGCGCGGGTACCGGACGGTCGCGGTGCGCAGGCTGCGCAAGGCGGCTTTGAACTCCGCCGCCCGGTGGATCGTCGAGCGCCAGGAGAACGACGGTTGCTGGGGCGGGATCCAGCCGCCCGCCGTGTACTCGGTCATCGCCCTGCACCTGCTCGGTTACGACTTCGGGCATCCCGTGATGCGGGCCGGGCTGCAGTCGCTCGACCGGTACGCGGTGTGGCGCGAGGACGGCGCCCGGATGATCGAGGCCTGCCAGTCGCCGGTGTGGGACACCTGCCTGGCGACGATCGCGCTGGCCGACGCGGGAGTGCCCGCCGACCATCCGCAACTGGTCAAGGCCGCCGACTGGATGCTCGGCGAGCAGGTCGTACGCCCTGGCGACTGGTCGGTGCGACGGCCTCAACTGCCGCCCGGAGGATGGGCGTTCGAGTTCCACAACGACAACTACCCGGACATCGACGACACCGCGGAAGTGGTGCTCGCCCTGCGCCGGGTCGCGCACCACGACCCGGAGCGGATGGACCGGGCCATCGCCCGGGGTGTGCGCTGGAACCTCGGGATGCAGTCGAAGAACGGCGCGTGGGGCGCCTTCGACGTCGACAACACCAGCCCGTTCCCCGACCGGCTGCCGTTCTGCGACTTCGGCGAGGTCATCGACCCGCCGTCCGCCGACGTCACCGCCCACGTGGTCGAGATGCTGGCCGTCGAGGGGCTCTCGCACGACCCGCGCACCCGGCGCGGCATCACCTGGCTGCTGGCCGAACAGGAGCCGGAGGGTTCGTGGTTCGGGCGCTGGGGCGTCAACTACATCTACGGCACCGGGTCGGTGGTGCCCGCGCTCACCGCGGCCGGGCTGTCCCCACGGCATCCCGCGATCCGCCGGGCGGTGGCCTGGCTGGAACGGGTGCAGAACGACGACGGCGGCTGGGGCGAGGACCTGCGCTCCTACCGGGACCCCGCCCGCTGGAGCGGCCGGGGCGCCTCGACCGCCTCGCAGACGGCCTGGGCCCTGATGGCGCTGCTGGCGGCGGGGGAGCGGGGCTCCGAGGCCGTCGAACGCGGTGTCGCCTGGCTGGCGGCGACTCAGCGGGAGGACGGCTCCTGGGACGAGCCGTACTTCACCGGCACCGGATTCCCCTGGGACTTCTCGATCAACTACCACCTCTACCGGCAGGTCTTCCCGCTGACCGCGCTGGGCCGGTACCTGCACGGAGAGCCCTTCGGCAAGAAGCCCGCCCCGCACGCGGCGTCCACCGAGGCCGAGGGGAGCTGATGAACGCACAGCCCGTCCCGGCCCCGCTGCTGATCGCCTGCGCGCTCGGCATCGAGCACCTCGCCCTGCGCCTGGGCGACCGCAGCGGGGCCGACGGGCCGGTCACCGTCCTGCGGACGGGCATGGGCCCCAAGGCGGCGGAACGCTCCGTCACCCGGGTGCTGGCCGACCCGGTGCTCGGCGGGGCGGTCGTGCTGGCCACCGGCTTCTGCGCCGGTCTCGCCCCCGGCATGCACCCCGGCGACCTGGTCGTCGCCGAGGAGACCCGGGACCCGCGCGGCCGGGTGCCCTGCGTCGGCGCCGACCTGCTGGTCAAGGAGCTCGTGCGCATCCTGCCGGGCCGCACCGTGCACACCGGCCCGCTCACCGGCTCCGACCACGTGGTGCGCGGACACGAGCGGGCCGACCTGCGTGCGACGGGCGCGATCGCGGTCGACATGGAGTCGGCGTCCACGCTCTGGAGCGCCGTGCGGGCCGAACCGCGCCCGGTTGCGGCCGTACGGGTGGTCGTGGACGCTCCGGAACATGAACTCGTCCGGATCGGCACGGTGCGCGGTGGAATATCGGCTTTCCGCGTCCTTCGTTCAGTGCTGCCTGCTTTTTTCGAATGGCACCGTAATGTTCTGCTCCCCCGGAGGTGAGCCACATGGCCATGCCGCTGCGCCAGTCCATCAAGGTCGCTACATACCTGGCTGAACAGAAGCTCCGCAAGCGGGACAAGTTCCCGCTCATCGTCGAGCTGGAACCCCTCTTCGCCTGCAACCTCAAGTGCGAGGGCTGCGGCAAGATCCAGCACCCGGCGGGAGTGCTCAAACAGCGCATGCCGGTCGCCCAGGCCGTCGGCGCCGTGCTGGAGTCCGGTGCGCCGATGGTGTCCATCGCGGGCGGCGAGCCCCTGATGCACCCTCAGATCGACGAGATCGTCCGCCAGTTGGTGGCGAAGAGGAAGTACGTCTTCCTCTGCACCAACGCCATGCTGCTGCGCAAGAAGATGGAGAAGTTCACGCCCTCTCCCTACTTCGCCTTCGCCGTGCACATCGACGGCCTGCGCGAGCGGCACGACGAGTCGGTGGCGAAGGAGGGCGTCTTCGACGAGGCCGTGGCCGCCATCAAGGAGGCCAAGCGGCGCGGCTTCCGGGTGACCACCAACTCGACCTTCTTCAACACCGACACCCCGCAGACCATCGTCGAGGTCCTCAACTTCCTCAACGACGACCTCAAGGTCGACGAGATGATGATCTCGCCCGCCTACGCCTACGAGAAGGCGCCCGACCAGGAGCACTTCCTGGGGGTGGAGCAGACCCGCGAACTGTTCAAGAAGGCATTCTCGGGCGGCAACCGGCGTCGCTGGCGGCTCAACCACTCGCCGCTGTTCCTCGACTTCCTCGAGGGCAAGGTCGACTTCCCGTGCACCGCGTGGGCCATCCCGAACTACTCGCTGTTCGGCTGGCAGCGCCCCTGCTACCTGATGAGCGACGGATACGTGCCCACGTACCGCGAACTCATCGAGGAGACCGACTGGGACAAGTACGGCCGCGGCAAGGACCCGCGCTGCGCCAACTGCATGGCGCACTGCGGCTACGAGCCGACCGCCGTCCTCGCCACCATGGGGTCGCTGAAGGAGTCCCTGCGCGCGATGCGCGAGACCGTCAACGGAAACCGGGAGTGAGGCGATGACCGCCGTCGACCTGGGCGTCCCCGGGATGCCGGTCCGGCCGGTGGCGCCGCGCCGCAGGAGCCGGCAGATCCAGGTCGGCTCAGTGGCGGTGGGCGGAGACGCCCCGGTGTCGGTGCAGTCGATGACGACGACGCGTACGTCGGACAT
>NZ_JBMNDR010000088.1:0-39144 GCF_052543235.1 Streptomyces sp. SAS_272
CCGCCCCCCGCTTGCTGCGGGGGGCGGGCCTTCACGCGTTCAGCGGTTCAGGACGACGGCTCGGCTCAGGTGGCCGGCGCCGGCACGTACGGCGCGAGTTCCGCCGCCAGCTCCTCGTGGACCCGTGCCTTGAGCAGGGTGCCCTCCGCCGTGTGCTCCGCGGAGATCACCTCGCCCTCGTCGTGGGCACGGGCGACCAGCTTGCCGTGGGTGTACGGCACGAGCGCCTCGATCTCGACGGACGGCCTCGGCAGCTCGTCGTCGATCAGCGCGAGCAGCTCTTCGATGCCCTGGCCGGTGCGTGCGGAGACAGCGATGGAGCGCTTCTCGATCCGCATGAGCCGCTGCAGCGTCAGCGGGTCGGCCGCGTCCGCCTTGTTGATGACGACGATCTCGGGCACGCCGGTCGCGCCGACGTCCCTGACCACCTCGCGTACGGCGGCCAGCTGCTCCTCCGGGGCGGGGTGCGAGCCGTCCACCACGTGCAGGATCAGGTCGGACTCGCCGACCTCCTCCATGGTGGAGCGGAACGCCTCGACCAGGTGGTGCGGCAGGTGCCGGACGAAACCGACCGTGTCCGCCAGGGTGTACAGGCGGCCGCTGGGCGTCTCTGCCCGGCGCACCGTCGGGTCCAGGGTCGCGAACAGGGCGTTCTCGACCAGGACCCCCGCGCCCGTGAGACGGTTGAGCAGGGAGGACTTGCCCGCGTTGGTGTAGCCCGCGATGGCGACGGACGGCACCTTGTGGCGTTTGCGCTCCTGGCGCTTGATCTCGCGGCCGGTCTTCATCTCCGCGATCTCCCGGCGCATCTTCGCCATCTTCTCGCGGATCCGCCGCCGGTCCGTCTCGATCTTGGTCTCACCGGGACCGCGGGTGGCGAGGCCGCCGCCCTTGCCGCCGCCCATCTGACGGGACAGCGACTGACCCCAGCCGCGCAGCCTCGGCAGCATGTACTGCATCTGCGCGAGCGCGACCTGCGCCTTGCCCTCCCGGGACTTGGCGTGCTGGGCGAAGATGTCGAGGATCAGGGCCGTACGGTCGATGACCTTGACCTTGACGACGTCCTCGAGGTGGATGAGCTGGCCCGGGCTGAGCTCACCGTCGCAGATGACGGTGTCGGCGCCCGTCTCGAGGACGATGTCGCGCAGCTCGTTCGCCTTGCCTGAGCCGATGTAGGTGGCCGCGTCGGGCTTGTCGCGGCGCTGGACGACGCCGTCGAGCACGAGAGCGCCCGCGGTCTCCGCCAGGGCGGCCAGCTCCGCGAGGGAGTTGTCCGCGTCCTGCGCGGTCCCCGTGGTCCAGACGCCCACGAGCACGACCCGCTCCAGGCGGAGCTGGCGGTACTCGACCTCGGTGACGTCCTCGAGCTCGGTGGAGAGGCCCGCCACACGGCGCAGGGCCGCGCGCTCGGAGCGGTCGAACTGTTCGCCGTCCCGGTCTCCGTCGATCTCGTGACTCCAGGCGACGTCCTCTTCCATCAGGGCATCGGCCCGAAGACCTTCGGGGTAGGCGTGCGCCATGCGCTGGGTGTCCTGGGAAAAGGAAGAAGAGGAGGTCATTGGGTCCTTACGTCGTGGGAGATGCCGAGTCGCCGGTCTACATGCTGCTCAACGTCCGAGCGGGCCGGGAGATTCCCGCATCCCGTGCCGCGGCGACCCGACGATGGTCGCACGGCACGGCCCGTCTCGTCACGGCCTTATTTCGCGGCGGGCGGGGCCTGCGGGGCGGGCTTCGGAGCTTTCCCGGCGGGGCTCTTCGTGACCGGGACCGTCGCCTTCCAGTCCGGGTGGCCCGGCATCGGCGGGGTCTTCTCGCCGTACAGCCACTCCCTGAAGAACGGGGTCAGGTCGCGTCCGGAGACGTTCTCGGCCAGGCGGGCGAAGTCGGCCGTGCTCGCCGTCGAGTCCCGGTGGTTGTGCGTCCAGGCGCGCTCCAGCCGCGCGAAGGCGGCCCGGCCGATCTCCTGGCGCAGCGCGTACAGGACGAGCGCGGCGCCGTCGTACACGTTGGGCCGGAAGATGCTGATCTTCTGGCCGGCCTTCGGCGCCTTGGGCAGGGCGGGCGGTCCTCCCGCGGCGCGCCAGCGGTCGGAGGCGCCGTAGGCCGCCTTCATGCGCGCCTCCAGGGTGCGGCCCGACTTCTCCTCCGCGTACAGCGCCTCGTACCAGGTGGCATGGCCCTCGTTCAGCCACAGGTCGGACCAGGTACGCGGTGAGACGCTGTCGCCGAACCACTGGTGGGCCAGCTCGTGGACCATGATCGACTCGACGTACCACTTGGGGTAGGCGGGCTGGGTGAAGAGGTCCTTCTCGAAGAGGGACAGGGTCTGCGTCTCGAGTTCGAACCCGGTGGAGGCGTCGGCCATGAGCAGCCCGTAGGTCTCGAAGGGGTAGGGGCCGACCTTGCGTTCCAGCCAGGCGATCTGTTCGGGGGTCTTCTTCAGCCAGGGTTCGAGGAGGGCGCGGTCCTTGGTGGGCACGACGTCCCGCAGCGGCAGCGCGTGCGGCCCCTCGCGGTGCACGACGGTGGAGCGGCCCACGGACACCTGGGCGAGCTCGGTGGCCATGGGGTGTTGGGTGCGGTACGTCCAGGTGGTCGTCCCGCCGGACTTCTCCACTCCGACGGGCAGCCCGCCCGCGACGGCCGTGTAGGCGTCCGGCGCGGTGACCCGGATGGTGAACATCGCCTTGTCGGAGGGGTGGTCGTTGCACGGGAAGACGAGGTGGGCGGCGTCCGCCTGGTTGGCCATGGCGAGGCCGTCCGCGGTCCTGACCCAGCCGCCGTCGCGGTCGCCGCTCATCACGGGGTCGCTGGTGTGCCGCACGGTGATGCGCATCCAGCTTCCCGGGACGAGCGTGTCCCGCGGAGTGATCACCAGGTCGTCGTCCACGCCGGTGAAGGCGGCCGGCCTGCCGTCCACCTCGACCGATTCGACCTTGCCGTGCGCGAAGTCGAGGTTGATCCGGTCCAGGGCTGCGGTGGTCCAGGCGTTGATGACGGTGACGGCCTGGAGCGGCTTGTCATTGGCGCCGGAGTAGGTGAAGGACAGGTCGTACGACGCGACGTCGTAGCCGGGGTTGCCCAGGTTCGGGAAGAGGCGGTCGCCGACGCCGAGCGGGGCCGCCGGCGCGCTCGCGGCGACGAGGCAGACGGAGACGGCCGAGGCGAGCAGCGCGGACTTCAGCCGGGCGCGGGGGGTGAGCAGCATGCACCACCGCTACCAGCGGGCGGGGGCGCCGCGTGGGCGACGCGCGCCCGGCCCACTCGAACGGGTGGTTCACGCGCGCGTGGGCAGACCTACCTCGTCCCGGAGGGGGCCGCCGCGTGGTGCTGCGCGCGCCCCACGTCGTACACGCCGGGCACGTTGCGCATGGCCCGCAGCAGGTCGGGCAGGTGGGCCGCGTCGGGCAGTTGGACGGTGTAGGTGTGGCGGACCCGCTGCTGGCTCGGCGGTTCGACGGTGGCGGAGACGATCTCGGCGCCCTCGAGTGCCATGGCCTCGGTGAGGTCGGCGAGCAGGTGGGGGCGTCCGAACGACTCGGCGACCAGGGTGACCCGGCATCCGGTGGTGTCGCCCCAGCGCACGGCGACCTCCTCGCGCCCCGCGTCCGCCATGCGCCCCACGGCGGCGCACTCGACGCGGTGCACGGTCACCACTCCCCCGCGCACCGCGAAGCCGGTGACCTCGTCGAACGGCACGGGCGTGCAGCACCCGGCGAGCCGGACGTTCGCGTCGGGCCGGTCGACGACGGTGATCGCGGCTCCGGGACTCGGGGCGGAGGGGTCCGCCGGAGCGGCGTCGGCCGCGGACCGGACCGGCTGTGCGGTCTCGGCGGCGGGGCCGGCGGCGGGTTCGGCGGCGTCGTCCTCGGCGGGCGCCGGGTGCGTCGTCAGCCAGCGCTGGATGGCGATCCGGGCGGTAGGGGTGTGGGCGTGGTCCAGCCACTCCCGGGAGGGCTCCGAGGCCGGGTCCTGGCCCATCAGGAGCTGGACGGTGTCGCCGTCCCGCAGGACGGTGCTGAGGGTCGCCAGACGGCCGTTCACCCGGGCGCCGATGCAGGCGTGGGCGTCTTCGCCGTACTGCGCGTAGGCGGCGTCCACGCAGGTGGCCCCCTCCGGCAGGCCGAGGGCGCCGCCGTCGGGCCGGTAGACGGTGATCTCACGGTCCTGGGCGAGATCCTCACGCAGGGTCGACCAGAAGGTGTCGGGATCGGGCGCCGCCTCCTGCCAGTCCAGGAGGCGGGAGAGCCAGCCGGGACGGGTGGGGTCGACGCGCTCCTCGTCCGCGGGGGCGCCCGGGCCGGTGTGCTCCTCCGCGGAGGCCGTGTAGGGGTTGCCGAGCGCGATGACGCCGGCCTCGGCGACCTTGTGCATCTGGTGCGTGCGGATGAGGACTTCCGCGACCTGGCCGTCCTCGCGGGCCACGGCGGTGTGCAGCGACTGGTACAGGTTGAACTTGGGAACCGCGATGAAGTCCTTGAACTCCGAGACGACCGGCGTCATACAGGTGTGCAGTTCGCCCAGCACGGCGTAGCAGTCGGCGTCCTCGTTCACCAGCACCAGCAGTCGGCCGAAGTCACAGCCCCGCAGCCGGCCGCGTTTGCGGGAGACCCGGTGGACGGAGACGAAGTGCCGCGGCCGGATGAGGACTTCGGCCTGGATGCCCGCCTCGCGCAGCACCGTGCGCATCACGTCGGAGAACTCGGCGAGAGGGTCGGTCTCCTGCGCCTCGTTGCCGGCGATCAGCTCGCGGGTGTGCGCGTACTCCTCGGGGTGCAGGATCGCGAAGACGAGGTCCTCCAGCTCCGTCTTGAGTGCCTGGACACCCAGGCGTTCGGCGAGCGGGATGAGGACGTCGCGGGTCACCTTGGCGATGCGCTCCTGCTTCTCGGGGCGCATCACGCCGAGGGTGCGCATGTTGTGCAGCCGGTCGGCGAGTTTGATCGACATCACGCGGACGTCGTCGCCGGTGGCGACGAGCATCTTGCGGAACGTCTCGGGTTCGGCGGCGGCGCCGTAGTCGACCTTCTCCAACTTGGTGACGCCGTCGACGAGATAGCGCACCTCGGCGCCGAACTCCTCGCCGACCTGATCGAGCGTCACATCGGTGTCCTCGACGGTGTCGTGGAGCAGAGAGGCCGTCAAGGCAGTGGTCTCCGCACCGAGTTCGGCGAGGATCAGGGTCACCGCGAGGGGGTGGGTGATGTAGGGCTCGCCGCTCTTGCGCATCTGGCCGCGGTGCGAGGACTCGGCGAGCACATAGGCGCGGCGCAGGGGTTCGAGGTCGGCGTCGGGGTGGTGCGCGCGATGGGCCTCGACGACATGGCTGATCGCGTCGGGCAGCCGGCCGCGGGAGGCGGGGCCGAGCAGCGCGGCCCGGCCCAGACGGCGCAGGTCGATCCGGGGAAGGCTGCGCCTGCGGGGCGTGGCCGGGGTTACCGGGCCTGGGGTCGCAGGGTTCGTGGCCTCCGCACTCATGGGCACCTCCGGCTGCGTGGACCGGCGGACGGGGTGTCCCAGGGCGGACACGGCTCAGGGGACTGGTTGAACGGTCCCCCGTCCGGGCCGGTGCTTGATGCTACCGAGCCCATCACGTGCGACTGACCGCCTCTCGCCGAGCGTGAAACGGATCACCCATTCGAGCGACGCATCCCAGGTTTACGGTTTCGAGCCACCAGGGCTGGATCCGATGGCGCATTCGCACCCCTCGATCGGGGCAGAGAGGTTCCATTGAGTCCTCCTGGGCGCACCTCGCCTCCGATACGAAGCCTCGGCGGCGTCAGTGAACGACTGATTCCAGCCATTCGGAATCGATCTCCCCTGTGGCGACGATCACGGCCGGCCCGGTCATCTCGATCTCGCCGTCGGGTCGCTCGGTGATCACCAGGCGTCCGCCCGGAAGGTCGACCGTGTAGGTGACGGGAGTTCCGGTGGCCGCCGGGTCGGCGCCGTCCCTGCGCGCGGCGGCCACGGCGACGGCGCACGCGCCCGTGCCGCACGAGCGGGTCTCGCCTGAGCCGCGCTCGTGCACGCGCAGAGCGACGTGCCGCGGGCCGCGGTCCACGACGAACTCGACGTTGACCCCGTCCGGGTAGGCGGCCGCGGGGCTGAAGGGCGGCGGGGAGAGCAGGGCCCCCGCGTGTGCGAGGTCGTCCACGAAGGCGACGGCGTGCGGGTTGCCCATGTTCACGTTGCGCGCGGGCCAGCTGCGCTCACCGACGCTCACCGTGACGTCGCCCTCGGGGAGGCGGGCCCTGCCCATGCCGACCGTGACGTCGCCGTCCTTGGCCAGGTGGACGCGCTTCACGCCCCCGCGCGTGGCGACCGCGAGATCGCCGTCGGTCACGAGTCCGGCGTGCTGGAGGTAGCGCGCGAACACGCGGACGCCGTTGCCGCACATCTCGGCGACGGAGCCGTCGCCGTTGCGGTAGTCCATGAACCACTCCGCCTCGGCGGCCATGTGCACGGCCTCCGGGTGCGCCGCGGACCGCACGACGTGCAGCACCCCGTCGCCCCCGATGCCCGCACGTCGGTCGCACAGGGCGGCGACGTGGGCCGGGGAGAGGTCTACGGCGTTCTCGGGGTCCGGGACGATCACGAAGTCGTTCTCGGTCCCGTGCCCCTTGAGGAAGGCGATCCGGGTGCTCATTCCTCGATCGTACGGCGTGGCGCGCGGCAGGATCAGCGCAGCCTGGCGACCCGCCACACGGCGAGCGCCACGACCGCCGCGACCATCACGACGTAGGAGAGGGCGACCCGCCAGTCGGGTCTGCGCCCGGAACCGCGCGGGGGGAGCCCCGGCCACGTGTAACCGACCCGGCGGGCGGCCGTCATGCCCCATCCGGCCGCACAGAAGCAGATCAGCAGCCCGAGCATGGCGATCATGGCGCCGCTGTCGCCGAAGTCGAAGGCGAGCGGGAAGGCGAACATCAGGGAGCCGATGGCGGCCAGGGCCACGATGGGCGCGAGCTGCCAGATCCGCAGCCGTCGCTGCGGACGCAGCTCGACCTCGACCTCGGGACCGCTCGCGAACATCTCCTCGGGCTCGGGACCGTCGTCGGTCACGCCGCCCTGGGTGTCGTCGTCGTCCGGCCCGTCCGGGCTCAGACGGCCTTCCTCCGGCTCCGGTTCACCATCGCCGGTGGCGAGGTGTTCGGTGCCGTGTGCGGTGTCGCGAGGGCCGGCCTCCATCGCCACGCGCCCTCCCAACTCGGACTCCACTTGGTCGATCGAAGCTCGATGATGGCACGGCGCAGGAGGCCTGGATGACGGCCTGGGCGTCCCGATGCAATGACGTGATCAGGCTGTGACCGGTCGCTCCACGAACGCCAGTGCGGACTCCGGAAGTTCTGCGAGATCAGCCGCAGCCCCACTCAACCAGTGCACCCGCGGATCGCGCCTGAACCACGAATCCTGACGGCGTGCGAAGCGCTTCGTGGCACGCACGGTCTCCGCGCGCGCCTCGTCCTGCGTGCACTCGCCGCTCAGCGCCGTGAGGACCTGCTGATAGCCGAGCGCGCGTGAGGCCGTGCGGCCCTCGCGCAGGCCCTGGGCCTCCAGCGCACGGACCTCCTCCACGAGTCCCGCGTCCCACATCCGGTCGACGCGGCGGGCGATGCGCTCGTCGAGTTCCGGGCGCGCCACGTCCACGCCGATCTGGACGGTGTCGTAGACCGAGTCGTGTCCGGGCAGGTTGGCGGTGAAGGGCTTCCCGGTGATCTCGATCACCTCGAGCGCCCGGACGATACGGCGGCCGTTGCCGGGGAGGATCGCCTGTGCGGCCTCCGGGTCGGCCGCGGCCAGCCGGGCGTGCAGGGCTCCCGAACCGCGCAGCGTGAGTTCCTCCTCCAGCCTGGCGCGGACCTCGGGGTCGGTGCCGGGGAACTCCAGGTTGTCGACGGCGCCGCGGACGTACAGGCCGGAGCCGCCGACCAGGATCGGCCACCTGCCCTCGGCGAGCAGGGCGTCGATGCGCTCCCGCGCCAGCCGCTGGTACTCGGCGACGGAGGCGGTGACCGTGACGTCCCAGACGTCCAGGAGGTGGTGCGGGACGCCGCCGCGCTCCTCGGCCGTCAGTTTGGCGGTGCCGATGTCCATCCCTCGGTAGAGCTGCATGGAGTCGGCGTTGACGACCTCGCCGCCGAGCCGCTGGGCCAGGAAGACGCCCAGATCGGACTTTCCGGCCGCGGTCGGTCCGACGACGGCGATGACGCGGGGGGCGGGGGGTGCGCTGCTCACGGCACCAGTCTCGCAAACCTCCACGCCCACCCTCGAACGAGTTACGTGACGGGACCGGTGCGGTGTCGTTCCCCGTTGCGGGATTCCCGTCGCCCTGGCGGGAGCGGCGGCCTCCGGTCGCGCGAACGGACGCACCGGCCGACGCGGGATTTCGCCCGCACGAGTACCGTATGGAGTGGATATGAGCTTTTTGGAACGACTTTTCGGAAGGTCGAAGGCCTCGGAGGAGGCGGCGACAGAGGAAGCCGCAACGGAAGAGGCGACACCGGCGACGATCGTCGACGAGGCGCAGCGGCCGGGCCACGTCTCCCCGGCACAGGAGCCTGCCGGGAGCGAGGCCGAGGAGACGGCCGGCGGCTGCGAAACCAGGACGCAGGACGGGTCGACGGCCGAGTCGAAGACCGATTCTGCGGCGGAGTCGAAGGCCGATTCGACGGCCGTGTCGAAGACCGGGCCGGAGCCGGAGCCGGAGAGCAAGACGGTGCCGGAGAACGAGACGGCGCCGGAGAACGAGACGGAGGCGGCCGCCGGCGAAGGCGTCGGAATCCCCCGGCAGCAGTCCGCCGAGGAGGCCGCCGACAGCGCGGCGGACGACGGCGCCCGCACGTGAGGAACCCGCGAGGAAGGTGACCCATGGGTCTTTTGGACAGTTTGAAGGCCAAGCTCACCCCGGCCAGAGGCAAGGTCTCGGACCTCGCGCTCCAGCACGGGGACAAGATCCAGCACGGCATCGACAAGGCCGCGCACGTCGTCGACGAGAAGACCAAGGGCAAGTACAGCGACAGGATCCACACGGGCACCGGCAAGGCCAAGGGCGCCATGGACCGGCTCGCGCACAAGGACGGCTCCGCAGGGGGCGGCGACACCTTCACGCCGCCGAACACGCCCCCGCCGGCCTCCTGAGCAGTACCCGCGCCGACCCGGCGAACGGCGGACGGCCGCGTGGCGCACCCGCTCGCGGCCGTCCGCCGTCCGGTGCCCGGACGCCGTGGACGCGCGGCTAGGACCAGGTCGCGACGAAGTACCCCACGCCGTACGGCGCGTCGTCGTACAGCAGGGCGCCGGCCGGCTCCATGCCCTCGGCGGCGCCCGCCAGCACCTGCCAGGGCGCCCGCCCCGCCGCCTTGAGCTCGTGCGCCAGCTCGGCGTCCAGCGCCTCGAGTGCGTCGACGTCCGCCGTGCCGAGCGCCCGGGCGACCGCCGCGTCGAACGGCGCAGCGCGCTCGTCGAGGTAGCCCGGGGCCTTCAGCGTCCGGCACGCGCTTCCGTCGCCCATCACCAGGAGCGCGACCCGCCCCGCCGCGCCGCCGATCTGCCGGCCGGCCTCGGCGCACCGCTCGGCCGAGAGCGACTCGCCCACGCCCAGACCCTCCACGGGGGCGCCCGACCAGCCGGCCCGCTCGAGCAGCCAGGCCGCCACGGCGAGGGACGGGGGCAGCTCCCGTCCGGCGGGCGTGTCCGCGCCGCCGCTGCCCAGCCGGACGGCGAGATCGACTCCGAAGCCCCGGAACGAACCCCGGGCGCCCTGGGAGTGCGGGCCGCGTCCCGACTGCTCGGCAGGCCCCACGACCACGAGCCGGTCCGCGCGGGCGGCCGCCAGCACGGCCAGCGCGTCGGAGCAGGCGGTGCGCACGGGGTCCAGCTCGGGCGCGGCGCCCGCGGCGACCGCGGGCACGAGAAGCGGCGGGCAGGGGCAGACTGCGGCAGCGACAAGCATGATCGGCAGGGTAACCCCGCGGGACGGCCCTGCGCCGGTCCTCGATCAGCCCGTCCGCGAGGTCGACCAGGTGGACGACGGCGCGCACGGGAACGCCGGCTCGCGCTCGCCGCCGCCGGGTCCGGATCGGGCCGTCAGTCGCAGCCGCAGCCGGACGTCGCCGCAGCCGCCGGCACCGGCTCCGGGGCCCCGACCCTCGGCAGACCCAGCATCACGCCCGCCGGCTTCGCAGCCTTCTCGGCGGTGCGCTTCTCCCAGGCGTCTCCCGCGCGCGTGCGGCGCACGCCGAGGACGGCGCCCTCGGCGAGGAGGTGGTGCGGGGCGGCGTAGGTGACCTCCACGGTCACGACGTCGCCGGGGCGGACCTCCTGCTCCGGCTTGGTGAAGTGCACCAGACGGTTGTCGGGGGCGCGGCCGGAGAGGCGGTGGGTGGCGCCGTCCTTACGGCCCTCGCCCTCGGCGACCATCAGCTCCAGGGTGCGGCCGACCTGCTTCTTGTTCTCCTCCCAGGAGATCTCCTCCTGGAGGGCCACGAGACGCTCGTAGCGCGCCTGCACGACCTCCTTGGGGATCTGGTCCTCCATCGTCGCGGCCGGCGTGCCGGGGCGCTTGGAGTACTGGAAGGTGAACGCCTGCGCGAACCGCGCCTCGCTCACCGCGTGCAGCGTCTGCTCGAAGTCCTCCTCGGTCTCGCCGGGGAAGCCCACGATGATGTCGGTGGTGATCGCGGCGTGCGGGATGGCGGCGCGTACCTTCTCGATGATCCCGAGGTAGCGCTCCTGCCGGTAGGAGCGGCGCATCGCCTTCAGGACCGTGTCAGAGCCGGACTGCAGCGGCATGTGCAGCTGCGGCATCACGTTGGGCGTCTCGGCCATGGCGGCGATGACGTCGTCGGTGAAGTCGCGCGGGTGCGGGGAGGTGAAGCGGACGCGCTCCAGGCCCTCGATCGCGCCGCACGCGCGCAGCAGCTTGCTGAAAGCCTCGCGGTCGCCGATGTCGGAGCCGTAGGCGTTGACGTTCTGGCCGAGCAGGGTGATCTCGCTGACGCCCTCGCCGACCAGCGCCTCGATCTCGGCGAGGATGTCGCCGGTGCGCCGGTCCTTCTCCTTGCCGCGCAGCGCCGGGACGATGCAGAAGGTGCAGGTGTTGTTGCAGCCGACGGAGATGGACACCCAGGCCGCGTAGGCGCTCTCGCGCCGCGTGGGCAGCGTGGAGGGGAAGGCCTCGAGCGACTCGGCGATCTCGACCTGCGCCTCTTCCTGCACGCGCGCGCGTTCCAGCAGCACCGGGAGCTTGCCGATGTTGTGCGTGCCGAAGACGACGTCCACCCAGGGCGCCTTCTTGACGATGGTGTCGCGGTCCTTCTGCGCCAGGCAGCCGCCGACCGCGATCTGCATCCCGGGCCGGCTCGCCTTGCGCGGCGCGAGCCGGCCGAGGTTTCCGTAGAGCCGGTTGTCGGCGTTCTCACGCACCGCGCACGTGTTGAAGACGACGACGTCCGCGTCGCCGTCCGACCCCTCGGGGGCGCGCACGTAACCGGCCTCTTCGAGCAGTCCGGACAACCGCTCGGAGTCATGGACGTTCATCTGGCACCCGTAAGTGCGGATTTCGTAGCTTTTGGGTGCGGGCGCGTCCACGGCGAGGCTCCGGTCACTGCTGCTGGTCATGCGTCAAGGGTAGGCGGTCCCGGAGAACGCCCGTCGCCCCGTGACGTGCCGGACGGTCGGCGACTCCTCAAGGGTCGGGTACAGGGCGGCCCGGCGCGCCGGGAGCTCGGTCAAGGGACGGTGGCGGGCGGGCGGTGCGCTGGTGGCGCGCGGGGAGTTCTCGATCGTCATCGCCGGTCTCGCGGTGACGGCGCGAATCGAGCCGTCGCTCGGCCCGCTCGCGACGGCGTACGTCCTGATCCTGGTCATCGTCGGCCCCCTCACCGCCCGCTGCACGGAGCCCCTGGCGACCCGCTGGTCCGGGCGCGGACGATCCGGCGCGGACAGCGCGCCGACGCACCTGCCCGAGCCGCGCCGGCAGACCCGGGTGGGTGACTGAGGAGGGGAGGCGGAAGGCGCGAAGACGGGGAGGCGAGGAGACGGCGAGCCGGGGGGACGGGTACGACCCCCGCACAGGGCCGACCCGCTACCGGCTCAAGGCCCGACCCTCCACCCGGCCCTCCCCGCCCTCCCCGGCCCCTGGCAGCCTCATGCTCCGCCGTCGGTCCACCCCTGGCGGCGCAGGACCGCGGACACGTCCGGGGCCTCGTAGTGCTCGCCCTTGAGGACCTTGCCGTCGGCTCGGCGGGCGATCCGGCCGTCGGGGCCCAGTTTGGTCATGTTGGACCGGTGGACCTCGGCGAGCACCGCGTCGAGGTCGATCCCGTGCACCAGGGCCGTGCCATAGGCGACGTAGACGACGTCGGCCAGCTCGTGCGCCAGCCGGTCCAGGGGGCCGCTGACGGCCACCTCGGCGACCTCTGCGGCCTCCTCGGCGAGCAGCTCCCCGCGGTGGGCGGCCAGCCCGGGAGACACCTGGGTGGGCGTGCTGCGGGCGTCGAGACCGAAGGCGCGGTGGAACTCACGGACCAGGTCGGCGGGCGAGGAACTCATGCCCCGACTGTATCGACGGCCACCGACACTCCCGTGCGAAATCCCTTGCGTCCCGTCCGTCCCTCACCCCGTCCGTCTCTGCATGCGCATGTCCGTCCCTCACCCCGTCGGCGCCTTCCGTGCGTCACTCCCGTCACCGACCCCCGCCCGTGCCTTCCGTCTGTCACTCTGCGCGCCACTTCCGTCGGTCACTCCCGTCGATCGCCCCGTCCGTCACCTGCCCGGTGAGCCCTGCCCTGGCCACCACCGCGTTCCGGCTGGCAGGATCGCGCTCATGTCCCCGTCGTTCTCCCGCATCGGCAGGCGCCGCGCCTTGCAGGGCACGGCCGCCGGCGTCGTCGTCCTCGGACTGCTGCTGTGGTGGCTGCTGCCACTGGGCGAGGAGCCGCCGAGCGGTTCGATCACCCTCAACACGGGCACGACGAGCGGCGTCTACTACGCGTACGGCACCCAGCTGCGCACCGCACTCGCCAAGGACATGCCCGACCTGGACGTGAACCTGTCGACCAGCAACGGGTCGCCGGAGAACGTCGCGCGCGTGGCGGCGGGCGAGGCCGACTTCGCCATCGCCGCGGCCGACGCCGTGCAGGCGTACGAGACGCAGCATCCCGGCCCCGCCGCCCGGCTGCGCGGAGTGGCCCGGCTGTACGACGACTACGTCCAGCTCGTGGTGGCCCGTGACTCGCACATCCGGTCCATCGCGGACCTGCGGGGCAGGACGGTGGCGACGGGTCTGCCCCGGTCCGGCGTACGGCTGATCGCCGAGCGGGTCCTGAAGGCGGCGGGCCTGGACCCGGCCAAGGACATCAAGGCGGTGGAGCGGGGCATCGACACCGGCCCCGAGCAGCTCAAGCAGGGGAAGATCGACGCGTTCTTCTGGTCGGGAGGGGTGCCGACGGCCGGTCTGGAGAAGCTGGCCGACGGTTTCACCTTCCGGTTCGTGCCGATCAGCCCCGAGCTCGTCGCCAAGATGCACGACCAGGACGACTCCACGGGCTACTACCGGGCGACGAACATGCCCGAGTCGGCCTACCCCACCATCCAGAACGGCTCCACCGTGGCGACGATCGCCGTGTCCAACCTGCTGATCACCCGCACCGACGTGGACCCCCGGCTCACCGAGTGGGTGACCCGTACCGTGATCAGGAGCCGTGACCGCATCGGTGCGCACGTGCACTCCGCCCAGCTGGTCGACCTGCGCACGGCCATCTACACCGACCCGCTCGCACTGCACACGGGCGCCCGGCGCTACTACCGCTCCGTCAAGCCGTAGGGGCGCGCCGCTACGACGTCGGCGACCGGGGTACCGACACGGTCGCCGTCAGTCCGCTCGGCTCGTGGTGGGCGTACGACAGTGAACCGCCGCCCGCCGCGAGCAGGGCGCGGGAGATGGACAGACCGAGGCCCGAGCCCTTCACGTTCTGGTGACGGCCGCTGCGCCAGAAGCGGTCGCCCACGCGCGTGAGCTCCTCCTCGGTCAGCCCCGGCCCGTTGTCGGTGACGACGACCGATGAGGTCCGGCCGTCGGCGGTGACCGTGACCTCGACGCTCTCGCCCTCGGGGGTGAACTTCACCGCGTTGTCGATCACCGCGTCCAGAGCGCTGGACAGCGTCACCGGGTCGGCCCACGCGGTGGTGGGCGGGCAGTCGCCCACCAGCCGGACTCCCTTGGCCTTGGCGGTGGGCGCCCAGGCCGCGACGCGCTCGGCGGCCAGCGCTCCGATGTCGGTGACCCGCAGGTCGGCTTCGGCGTGCTCGGCGAGGGCCAGGTCCAGCAGGTCGTCCAGGACCTGGGCGAGGCGTCTGCCCTCGTGCTGGACGGAGGCGATCTCCTCGTTGCCCTCCGGCAGCTCGTAGCCCAGCAGTTCGATGCGCAGCAGCAGGGCGGCCAACGGGTTGCGCAACTGGTGCGAGGCGTCGGCGACGAAGGCGCGCTGCTGCTCCAGCACGTCCTCGACGTTGTCCGCCATCTCGTTGAACGCGCCGGCCAGCCTCCTGAGTTCCGGCGGCCCGCCGGCCACCGCGACCCGCGACTTCAGACGGCCGCTCGCGATCTCGTGCGTGGTGGCGTCCAGGACGCGCACCGGCCGCAGCACCCAGCCGGTGAGCCGCAGGGCGGCGCCGATGGCCAGCAGCATCGCGGCGGCCTCGCCGGCGCCGATCACCAGCCAGCCGTGCAGGATCCGCGACCGCATCGGCCCGGTGGGCGAGTCGGTGACGACGACCGCGACGACGTCGCCGTCCCGGATGACCGGCGACGCCACGACGAGCCGGTTGCGCTGCCACGGCCACACCTGCCGGGGATCGTGGCTCCGACGGCTGAGCGAGGCCTCCTCGAACGCGTCCCGCACCTCACCCGATGCGGGGAGGTACCAGTCGCGCGGGGCATGAGCCATGGGGGTGTCGGTGCTGTAGAAGACTCCGGCACGAATGCCGTAGACGTCGTAGTAGCTGGCGAGCTCCCGGCCGAGCGTCTCGCGTCGCTCGTTCGTGGACGCCGACGTCGGGTCGTCCACGCCCGAGGAGACGGTGACGAACTGGGCGAGCGCCGCGAAGCGCGCGGTGTCGTCGATGCGGTCGACGACCACCCGCTGCTGCTCGGCGCCCGCCACGCTGATGGCCAGCGGCACCCCGAGGGCCAGCAGCACGGCCGCCATCAGGACGATGAGGAGCGGCAGCAGACGCGTACTCAACAGAGGTCCCCGCTACGCGGCCGGGGCGACGAGCCGGTAGCCGACCCCGCGCACCGTCTCGATCAGCGCGGGCATGCGGAGCTTGGCGCGCAGCGAGGCCACGTGCACCTCGAGGGTGCGCCCGGTGCCCTCCCAGCTGGTGCGCCACACCTCGCTGATGATCTGCTCCCGCCGGAAGACCACGCCGGGGCGCTGCGCGAGCAGCGCGAGCAGGTCGAACTCCTTGCGGGTCAGCTGGACGGCCGTGCCGGCCACCGTGACGCGCCGGGTGGGCAGCTCGATCTGCACGGGGCCCAGGCGCAGCGCGCTCTCGCTCTCCCCCTCGGCGGCCGCGTCCTCGTGGACGGTGCGGCGGCTCACGGCGTGGATACGGGCGAGGAGTTCCCCGGTGTCGTACGGCTTCACCACGTAGTCGTCGGCGCCCAGGTTGAGGCCGTGGATGCGGGAGCGCACGTCGGAGCGGGCGGTGACCATGATCACCGGTGTGGCGGTGCGCTTGCGGATCTTGCCGCACACCTCGTAGCCGTCCTGGTCCGGAAGACCCAGGTCGAGCAGGACGACGCCGAAGCCGGGCCCCTCCGGGACCAGCGCCTGCAGCGCTTCCTCGCCGCTGCGCGCGTGGGTGACGTCGAAACCGTGCCGCTTGAGGACCGCGGACAGGGCGGCGGCGACATGGTTGTCGTCCTCGACGAGAAGCAGTCTCATCCCGGCCTCCTCCGGTTCATCGGGCATACGGTCTGACTCGCTACAACGGGTGTTCGGTTCTCAGGCTGCGGAAAACCGCGGCACACGCGTGCGTGCATCATGGCAGTCACGCCGATGGACGAGGACGCAGTCAAGCGACTTCCGGTTGCGCACGCCTACCGTTACTCGGCCGATACGCGCGCAGGTCGCACGTGCTACAACATGTGTCCGATTGCTATCGGATCGTGATGCTCAGATTCCCCTCAGATGTAATGACGCTGGTCGGGGCAGGTCACTACTGTCCTCCGCAACCGAGGAGGACGGAGCCCCGAAGCGATGACCGAAGTATCGGTGACCAAGGAGGACGCGGTCGCGAGCGGTGACCTGGTCGTCCTGAAGAGCGTCAACAAGCACTTCGGCGCGTTGCACGTTCTCCAGGACATCGACCTGACGATCACCCGCGGGGAGGTCGTCGTGGTCATCGGCCCCTCCGGGTCGGGCAAGTCGACGCTGTGCCGCACGATCAACCGCCTGGAGACGATCGACGACGGCTCGATCACGATCGACGGAAAGCCGCTGCCCCAGGAGGGCAAGGCGCTGGCCCGGCTGCGCGCCGACGTCGGCATGGTGTTCCAGTCGTTCAACCTGTTCGCGCACAAGACCGTGCTCGAGAACGTGATGCTGGGCCAGATCAAGGTCCGCAAGGCCGACAAGACGAAGGCTGCGGTGAACGCCCGCGCCCTGCTCGACCGGGTCGGCGTGGGCACCCAGGCCGACAAGTACCCCGCGCAGCTCTCGGGCGGCCAGCAGCAGCGCGTCGCCATCGCGCGGGCGCTGGCGATGGACCCGAAGGTCATGCTCTTCGACGAGCCGACGTCGGCCCTCGACCCCGAGATGATCAACGAGGTCCTGGAGGTCATGCAGCAGCTGGCCCGGGACGGCATGACCATGATCGTCGTCACCCATGAGATGGGTTTCGCACGATCGGCTGCAAACCGCGTGGTGTTCATGGCGGACGGACGCATCGTCGAAGAGGCTGCGCCCGACCAGTTCTTCAGCAATCCGCGCAGCGACCGGGCCAAGGACTTCCTGTCGAAGATCCTGCACCACTGACCCGCATCACCGACGGAACCCGCACCGCCCGCAGTAACTTCACCACTCTTCTCAAAAGGAAGTCACCATGAAGCTTCGCAAGGTCACCGCCGCCTCGGCCGCAGCCCTCGTACTCGCCCTCGCCGCCACCGCGTGCGGCGGCGGCAACAAGGACGACGACACGAGCAGCAGCGCCAGCGCGGGCAGCGGTGGCGGCGGCAAGATCAAGGTCGGCATCAAGTACGACCAGCCGGGCCTCGGCCTCAAGAAGCCCGACGGGTCCTTCGCCGGCTTCGACGTGGACGTCGCCACGTACGTCGCCAAGCAGCTCGGCTACCAGCCGGACCAGATCGAGTTCGTCGAGACCAAGAGCGCCGACCGCGAGAACGCCCTCGCGCGCGGTGACGTGAAGTTCATCGCCGCCACCTACTCGATCAACGACGAGCGCAAGAAGAAGGTCGACTTCGCGGGCCCGTACCTGCTGGCCCACCAGGACCTGCTGATCAAGTCGGACTCGGACATCTCCAAGGGCACGGACCTCAACGGCAAGAAGCTGTGTTCCGTGACCGGGTCGACGTCGGCGCAGAACGTCAAGAAGACGATCGCCCCGGACGCGAAGCTCAAGCAGGTCAGTTCCTACTCCGAGTGCATCGCCGGCCTGCAGAGCGGCGCCGTGGACGCGGTCACCACCGACGACTCGATCCTCGCGGGCTTCGCGTCCCAGGACCAGTACAAGGGCAAGTTCAAGCTCGCGGGCCTGAAGCTCAGCAACGAGAACTACGGCATCGGCGTCAAGAAGGGCGACACCGCGACCGTCGACAAGATCAACAAGGCGCTGGAGCAGATGGTCAGCGACGGCGCGTGGGAGAAGGCCGTCAAGGACAACTTCGGCCCGGCGGACTACAAGAACGAGCAGGCCCCGAAGATCGGGGTCATCGTCCCGAACGCCTCGTAACCACACCCCAGCCACAGCGGGGTTCCCGCGGTGCGCCGCCGCCCGTCGCGATCCCGGCGGCGGCGCACCGCGCCCTTCCCATACGCCACCCAGCCGGAAGCGCGGGAGATCGTGTTCGACTTTCTTGATGGTTACGACGTCCTAGGGGCGTTCTGGATGACGGTGAAGCTCACGGCCGTCTCCGCCGTGGGCGCTCTGGTCTGGGGCACCCTGCTGGCCGCGATGCGGGTGAGCCCGGTTCCGCTGATGCGCGGATTCGGCACCGTCTACGTCAACGTCGTCCGGAACATCCCCCTGACGGTCATCGTCCTTTTCAGCTCGCTCGGGCTCGCCGACATCTTCGGCATGACCATGGGAAGCGACGACTTCGACGTCCAGGGCTTCCGGCTGGCCGTACTCAGCCTGGCCGCCTACACCGCGGCGTTCGTCTGCGAGGCGATCCGCTCCGGCATCAACACCGTGCCGATCGGTCAGGCGGAGGCGGCCCGGGCCATCGGGCTGAGTTTCCGTCAGACCCTGACGCTCGTCGTCCTTCCGCAGGCCTTCCGCTCGGTCATCGGACCGCTGGCCAACGTCCTGATCGCGCTGACCAAGAACACCACGGTGGCAGCCGCCATCGGCGTCGCCGAGGCCGCCCTCCTGATGAAGACGATGATCGAGAACGAGGCGCAGACGCTGCTCATCGGCGCGGTCTTCGCGTTCGGGTTCGTGGTTCTGACCCTGCCCACCGGCCTCATCCTGGGCTGGCTCGGCAAGCGACTGGCGGTGAAGCGATGAGCTCGGTCCTGTACGACACTCCCGGCCCCCGCGCCAAGCAGCGCAACGTCCTCTTCTCGGTGATCTTCACCGTTCTGCTCGCCCTGCTCCTGTGGTGGATGTGGCAGAAGATGGACGACAAGGGTCAGCTCGACTCCGCGTTGTGGAAGCCCTTCACCACGTCCGAGGCGTGGACGACGTACCTCCTTCCCGGCCTGGTCAACACGCTGAAGGCGGCGGCGCTCGCCATGGTGATCGCCCTTCCGCTGGGCGCGGTCTTCGGCATCTCCCGACTGTCCGACCACCGGTGGGTGCGCGGCGTGGCCGGCACGGTGGTGGAGTTCTTCCGCTCGATCCCGGTGCTGCTGCTGATGCTGTTCGCCAACGAGTTCTACTCCCGCTACACGGACGTCAGCAGCGAGGACCGCCCCCTCTACTCCGTCGTCACCGGTCTGGTGCTCTACAACGCGGCCGTCCTGGCCGAGGTCGTCCGGGCCGGCATCCTCTCCCTGCCCAGGGGGCAGACCGAGGCCGCGTACGCCATCGGCCTGCGCAAGGGCCAGACCATGAGCAGCATCCTGCTTCCGCAGGCGGTCACCGCGATGCTCCCGGCGATCGTCAGCCAGCTCGTGGTCATCGTGAAGGACACCGCGCTCGGCGGTGTGATGATCGGCTTCCCCGAACTGCTCAACTCGCGCGGCACGCTCGCGGCCAACTACGCCAACGTGATCCCGAGCTTCATCGTCGTCGCGATCATGTTCATCGTGCTGAACTTCATCCTGACCAGCTTCGCGAGCTGGCTGGAGCGTTACCTGCGGCGCAGCAAGCGCAGTACGGGCGCGGTGCTGGGTGCAGAGGACATGGAGGAACTCAATCCGGCTGCGGTGGGCGGTACCTTCGGGACCGGCGGCGAAGGCGGCGGACTTCCGGGCAGCAGGACCTACACCTGACGAACGGTCAAATAGCACGAACGACGCGAAAGGCAGTGGCGTGCGCGCCACTGCCTTTCGTCGCTTGACGCAAACAACGACAATGGGTTGCATACGTTCTGTGATCGTGCACCCTGCTCCAACCTGTTGTTCACTCAAGCCCGCGAGGACACCGTCGAAGGCAGGGAGCGCCGCGCCGTGGACCCGGTGATCATCGTCGGAGCGGGGCCGGTGGGGCTCACGCTCGCCCTGGCGCTGGCGCGCCAGCAGGTGCCGTCCGTGGTCCTCGACGAGGGACCGGGCAAGGACGAGCATCGGCTCGCGCGCACCGTGGTGCTGCGCGAGGACACCGCCGCCCTCCTGGAGCGGCTGACCGGAGTGTCCCTCGCCGACGCCGGGGTGCGCTGGTCCGGATGGCGGTCGATGCGGCGCAAGCAGGTGACGCAGGAGATCGCGTTCGACGACGACGCCGAGCCCCCGCCGCTGCACATCGCCCAGCACGTGCTGACCGGGGCCCTGCGCGCGGCCCTCGCCGGCGAGCGACTGGCGAAGGTCGCCGTGGACAGCCGTCTGGACACCGTCGAGCAGGAGTCCACCGGGGTCACCGCCCACACCCGTGGCCCGCGGGGCACCTGGTGGCGCGGCAGCTATCTGATCGGCTGCGACGGCCCCCGCTCCACCGTCCGCAAACTCCTCGACATCCGCTTCCCCGGCCGTACGGCGGTGGAGCGACACGCCGTGGCCGCACTGCGCGCGGAACTTCCTTGGGACGGCGAGGCGTTGCTTCATCGAACCCCTCCGTGGCGGGCCTCCGGTCCCCCGGCCGCGGAGGTCACGGGCCGCCCGCTGCCGGACGGCGTCTGGCGGCTCGACTGGCTGCTGCCGCCCGGCAAAGACCTGGTCACGCCCGAGGTTCTGGTGGCGCGTGTCCGCGAGACCCTGGCGGGCTGGAGCGGCGGCTCCACGCCCCCCTACGAGCTGCTCGACACCGGCGTGCACACCGTGCACCACCGGCTGGCCCGCCGCTGGCGCGTGGGCCGGGTCTTCCTCGCGGGGGACGCCGCCCACCTGCTCGGCACGCTCGGCACCCAAGGCCTGGACGAGGGCCTTCGGGACGCCGACAACCTCGCCTGGAAACTCGCCCTGGCCTGGCACCACGGGCCGCACGAGGCGCTGCTCGACAGCTACCAGGCCGAGCGCCGCGCGGTCGTCGCCGCCCGGCTGCGGGCCGCCGACCAGGCGCTCCCGCTGCTGCGCGGCGGCGGGGGCATCAGGGCGTACGTCCCCGGCGCGGCCCGCGGTCACGACGTGCTGCTCACCGACGGCCACCTGGGACGCGGCCCGCTGGGAGCCCCGGGATCGTACGCCGGCTCCCCGCTCGCCCCCCGGCACCTGGAGGCGGAGACACCGGTGGGCACGCCGCCCGGGGCGCCCGTCGAGGACGTCCGGGTGACCGCGGAGGACGGCTCGTTCGTCCGGCTGCGGGACCGGCTCGGCCGGGGCGCTCTGCTCGTGCTGCTGATCGCACCGGGCACCGGCGTGTGGGAGCGCCGGCACTGGGTCGGCGCCGGCATCATGCCCCGGCTGGCCGCCGCGGTGACGGCCCTGCCCTGCCCCGCGGAGCTCCTGGTGGCCGAGAGCTATCCGGGCGCGGCCGCCCATACGGTCCTGCTGATCCGCCCGGACGGGCATCTCGTCACCGCGCTCAACGGTGTGCGCGCGGCCGACCTGTACGCCGCGGCGGAGGCAGCCGTCGGCGGCCCGGCGCGGGCCGCCGAGGAGACGTCCGCAGCGGGAGCGACGGCAGGCTCCGCGGCGACCTGACACCGGGACTGCGCGGTGAGTGCCGGGGACTCGGCCACCTCATGCCGCGTGACTCCGCCGGCTCAGCGGCGACGGACGGCGGCAGGGCGGCAGAGGACGGCACGCCTCACGGCGACGTGCCCCCGGGCTCCGAGGCGACCTGGCGGCGTGAGCTGTGAGCCGTAAACCGTGAAGCGTGAAGCGTGAAGCGTGAAGCGTGAGGCGTGACGGCGGACCAGGGCCGCGGCGTGACCGCGTGGCTCCGCCGGTATGACGGCGGTCCTCGCGGCGTGCCTCAGCGCTTCGGGCGAGCGCGCGGCCTACAGAGGGCGGACGCGGGCGGGGATGATGCGCGGGCGGGGTGACGGAGAAGACGGGGAGGCGCGGCGTCGGGCGGCCGTGAACCGCGGCGAAGAGGTGGGCGCGACGGAGAGTCGGCGGGTACGGAGAGGTGGGCGGGGACGGTGGCCGTGGAGCTGGGCAGCGCCCCGCAGCGGCCCTGGGGCCGGCCGGGCGCGCAAAGCCGTTCCGCCCGCACTGTCGTCACCGTGCGGTCCACAGGGTGACGGTGAGTTGACCGCGGTGCACCGGCGTGCTGTACTCCGGATCGTGACCGACACCGATGTGCGCCTGTGGCGGAGGGTCCATATGGACCTCGTCCGCTATGCGGGCTGCGTGTGTCGTCCGTCCTGCTGAACTCGCACCCCTTCTCCACGGCGCGCGCCGTGCGATGCGCCCCCGCACGTGTGCGGCCCCGCACGTGTGCGGCCCGCGCTCCCCGCGAACGTTCCCAGGACGGTTTCCGTGTCTGTCTCTTCACCCCTCCCTCCTTCCGCCCCCTCTTCCTCCTCCCCTGTCGCCGCCTCGTCGCCCGCCTCCTCGCCCGATTCCGTCGCCGCGCCCACGCAGGCGGAGCTCCTGGACTTCGTCCGGCGTACGGCCGCGGACGCCGCGCTGATCTCCTCGCTCCCCCTCGATCCGGAGGGCCGCACCTGGGTGCGTCTGGAGGGACCGGGCGGCAGCGAGGCCTGGCTGATCGGCTGGCCGCCCGGCACCGGCACCGGCTGGCACGACCACGCCGACTCGGTGGGCGCGTTCCTGACCGCTCGGGGCACGCTCAAGGAGTACTCGCTCGCCGCCCGGCTGCCCACCGACGGCTGGCGGACGCTGGAGCTGACCGACGACGTGGACAGGTCGCGCGTCCTGCCGGCCGGCCGGGGCCGGTCCTTCGGCCGCCACCACGTCCATGAGGTCCTCAACGAGTCCGCCGAGGAACACGCCGTCTCCGTCCACGCCTACTACCCGCCGCTGCCCCGCATCCGCCGCTACAGCCGTACCGGCCACGTGCTGCGGCTGGAGCAGGTCGAGCGTCCGGAGGACTGGCAGTGAGCTACGCGAACACCCCGCAGCGACGGCGGGACGACGAAGGGCGCGACGGACAGCCGACGGGCGTCGACGAGTTGCTCGAGCGCGTACGTGCCCGGTACGCGCGCGTGGAGGCCCGGGAGGCGTTCGACGCCGCCCGCGCGGGCGAGGCACTGCTCGTCGACATCCGGTACGCGGCGCTGCGGGAGCGGGACGGGCTGATCCCCGGCGCTCTGGTCGTCGAGCGCAACGAACTGGAGTGGCGTCTCGACCCACGGGGCAGTCATCGTCTCCCCGAGGCCACGAGCCATGACGTACGGGCGATCGTGATCTGCAACGAGGGGTACGCGTCGAGTCTGGCCGCCGCGTCCCTGCACCAGCTGGGACTGCACCGGGCGACCGATCTCGTCGGCGGCTTCCAGGCGTGGAAGGCGGCGGGCCTCCCCGTGACGCCGTAGCCGCACCGTTGCGGGCTGGGGGGCCACCCCGAGCGGTGTGCGGGGCGTGCGGCGAAGAAGGCGCCCAGCCCTCCGGGGACATGGGTGTTCCTGTGCTTCGCGAGGGCCGGCGTCGCTCACGTCCCGGGCCGACGAAGGGCTGGGACGGCTGTCAGCCCTCGGCCGCCGTCCCGACTGCCATCGCGCGCACCCAGGTTGCGGCCGCGCTCAGAACCCCTCGTTGCTCAGGGACTCCGTGTCCTCGCCCTCTTCCTCAAGCGCCTGCCGGACCACCCGCAGGGCCAGGCCCTCGGGGTAGCCCTTGCGCGCGAGCATGCCGGCGAGGCGGCGCAGCCGTCTGTCGCGGTCGAGGCCACGGGTCGCGCGCAGCTTGCGGGCGACGAGTTCGCGCGCCGTCTCCTCCTCCTGTTCGGAGTCGAGCCGGCCGACGGCCTCTTCGATCAGCTCCGAGTCGACGCCCTTGGTCCGCAGCTCCTGGGCGAGCGCGCGCCGCGCCAGCCCTCTGCCGTGGTGCCGGGATTCCACCCAGGCGTCCGCGAAGGCGCCGTCGTTGATCAGCCCGACCTCCTCGAACCGCGAAAGCACCTCCTCCGCCACCTCGTCGGGGATCTCCCGCTTGTGCAGGGCGTCGGCGAGCTGCTTCCGCGTGCGCGGGGTCCCGGTGAGCAGGCGCAGGCAGATCGCCCGTGCCCGCTCAGCCGGGTCCCCCGAAGACTGCTCCTTCTCGGCCCTCGACGAGGAAGAAGCGCCTCCGTACTCGGCGGACGACTTCCCGGAGCCGCGCCGACGGCGCCCACGCCCGCCGCGTGGACTGCCCTCGTCACCGCCCCCGGTCCGACCGGTGCCCGACCCGTCGTCGCCGTCCTGGGACAGGCCGCCGTCGACCCCGTCTCCCGTCCCCCGCGGGGCGTCGGGGTGGACGTACTCGGCCCAGTCCGTTCGTCGTGTCACGGATCAGCTCTTGGCAGCCGCGGCCTTGGGCTTGGCGGCCTTGGCTGCGGGAGCCGGGACCGCCTTGGCGTCGTCCACGGTCGCGGCCGCGGTCGCCGCCGTGTCCGTGCCCGGCTCGGCGGCGGACGCGTCCGGACGCACGCCGACGCCCAGCTTCTCCTTGATCTTCCTCTCGATCTCGTTGGCCAGATCGGGGTTGTCCTTCAGGAAGTTGCGCGCGTTCTCCTTGCCCTGGCCGAGCTGGTCGCCCTCGTACGTGTACCAGGCGCCCGCCTTGCGGACGAAGCCGTGCTCCACGCCCATGTCGATCAGGCCGCCCTCACGGCTGATGCCCTGCCCGTAGAGGATGTCGAACTCGGCCTGCTTGAAGGGCGGGGCGACCTTGTTCTTGACGACCTTGACACGGGTGCGGTTGCCCACCGCGTCCGTGCCGTCCTTCAGCGTCTCGATGCGGCGGATGTCGAGTCGCACCGAGGCGTAGAACTTCAGCGCCCGGCCACCGGTCGTGGTCTCGGGGGAGCCGAACATGACGCCGATCTTCTCGCGGAGCTGGTTGATGAAGATCGCGGTGGTCTTGGACTGGTTGAGCGCGCTGGTGATCTTCCGCAGCGCCTGGCTCATCAGACGGGCCTGCAGACCCACGTGGCTGTCGCCCATCTCGCCCTCGATCTCCGCGCGCGGGACGAGCGCGGCGACGGAGTCGATGACGATCAGGTCGAGGGCGCCGGAGCGGACCAGCATGTCCACGATCTCCAGAGCCTGCTCGCCGTTGTCCGGCTGGGAGAGGATCAGGTTGTCGATGTCGACGCCGAGCTTCTTCGCGTACTCGGGGTCGAGGGCGTGCTCCGCGTCCACGAACGCGACCTGGCCGCCGGCCTTCTGCGCGTTCGCCACCGCGTGCAGCGTCAGCGTCGTCTTACCGGAGGACTCCGGTCCGTACACCTCCACCACGCGGCCACGCGGCAGCCCGCCGACGCCGAGGGCGACGTCGAGTGCGGTCGACCCGGTGGGGATGACCTCGATGGGCTCGTTCGGTCGCTCGCCCAGGCGCATCACCGCGCCCTTGCCGAACTGCCGTTCAATCTGTGCGAGTGCGGCGTCCAACGCCTTCTCGCGGTCGGTTCCTGCCATGGGTTCCACCCGGTTTGCTTGAGTCGATCGCTTCACGTCAAAGACGCTAACGCCTGCCACTGACAATGCGCCTCGACGCCGGTCCGGCCTGTGGATAACTCAGGCGCTTATCGGCTCCGAACGGGACACAACCCCCGCCGCGGGAGCCGCCGGAGCCTCCATAAGAATGGATGTTCGATTTTCGTGTCAAGCGCACCACGCGGCACTCCCGAGGCTACGTTCACAGGCCGGCGGAGCCGCGAACCCGGCGCCGGCGCGGCCCGTCGCGGGCGCTCCCGCCGCGTCCCGACCCCGTCCCGCCTGCGTCCCCGGCTCCTGTCCGCCCGCCCTTCCCGCCCGCCCTTTCCGCCCGCCCTTCCGACCGGCTGTGCCGCCTGCTACTCCCCCGGGCGTACGACGGGTGACTTCGGCAGGACGACGACGGCGTGCCGCCGCAACCGGGACGCTCGGCGCATGGACGAGCAGACGACCACACCGCCCCTCGAGGGAACCGGGACCCTGGCCGAGGCCGGACTCGGGGCCGAGACCGGGACCAAGGCCGGGACCAAGAGCGGGACCAGGGCCGAAGGCCGGGCCGCAGCCGGTGCCTGGGCGCGGGCAGACGCCGGGGCGGCGGCCGGGGCCGGGGCCGTCTACGGGGTGACCGCGCTGGTCCTCGTCGCCTCCGGTCTCGTGCACCTGGTGGTGTTCGCCGTTGACGGCGGCCCCTGGAACGGCCCCGTCTCCTGGCGCAAGCCGGTGACCTTCGGGCTCTCCTTCGGCGTGACGCTCTGGGCCGTCGCCGCGGTGACGTCGTTTCTGCGGATGAGCCCACGGGTGCGCACCGCGCTGCTCGGGGTGTTCGCCGCCGACTGCGTCGTCGAGGTCGGAGGGATCACCCTCCAGGCCTGGCGGAGGGTTCCGTCGCACCTGGACATGGAGACGCCCTTCGACACGGCCGTGTCCATGACGCTCGCGGTCGGCGGCGGCGTCCTCGTCGCGCTGCTCACCGTGTTCGCCGTGTCGTCCTTCCGGCACCGGCCGACGGGCCCGGCCGGGATGGCTCTCGCGGTGCGTTCCGGCTTCGCGATCCTGCTGGTCGCGCTCGTCTCCGGGGCGGCGATGATCGCGCGCGGGGTCGTGCTCACGCGCACCGGCCACCAGGAGGCGGCGTATCACTCCACGGCCCCGCTCAAGCCGCTGCACGGGGTCAGCCTGCACGCCGTCCTGGTGCTTCCCGCACTGGCCTGGCTGATGTCGTCACGCACGTCCTGGAGCGAGCGGGTGCGGTGGCGGATCACCGCGGCGGCGGTGGGCTGCTACGCGGCTGCGGTCATCGCCGCCGGGATGTGGGCCGTCCTCAGCTGCTGATGCCGCTGAAGCTGCTGACGTGCCTTGCCCCTGAACCCGCCGAACCCGCTGTCCCCGGTTCCGCCTGGTCAGCCGGACCCGTCCCGCGAGCCGCCCCTGCGGTGGTGCGCCGCCCGGGTCCACAGCTGCTGCACGCGCGCGAGCGGTCCGGGCCCCTCGCCACGCCCCCGGTGGCCGTGCACGCGGGGGTCGTCCGTCACGTCGTACCGCTTCACGTACGCGCCCAGGAACGCCTGCAGCGTGGCCACCGCCGGGATGGAGATCAGCGCGCCTATCGCGCCCAGCAGGGCGGTGCCCGCGATGACGGAGCCGAAGGCGACGGCAGGGTGGATGTCGACGGTCTTCGAGGTCAGCTTGGGCTGCAGCATGTAGTTCTCGAACTGCTGGTACACCACGACGAAGATCAGCACCCACAGCGCGTACAGCGGCGAGACCGTGAAGGCGATCAACATCGGCAGGGCGCCCGCCAGATAGGTGCCGATGGTGGGGATGAACTGCGAGACCACGCCCACCCAGACGGCGAGCACGGGCGCGTAAGGGATACCGAGGGCCTGCAGCAGCACATAGTGCGCCACACCGGAGATCAACGCCATCAGCCCGCGGGAGTAGAGGTAACCGCCGGTCTTGTCGACGGCGATCTCCCAGGCGCGCAGCACCTCGGCCTGCTTGGCCGGCGGCAGGACCGAGCACAGTGCCCGTCGCAGACGCGGCCCGTCGGCGGCGAAGTAGAACGAGAACAGGGCGATCGTCAGCAGCTGGAAAAGGCCCCCGAGGACCTGCGTGGAGACGTCCAGGACGCCGGCCGCGCTGTTCTGGGCGTACTTGCGCAGCCAGTCGGAGTGGAGCAGGCCCTCCTGGATGTCCACGCGCCGGAGTTCGGTGTGGAACGTGGTGTTGATCCAGTGGATCACGGAGTCCAGATACTCGGGGAAGCCCTCGATCATCTTGATGATCTGTCCCGCGAGCATCGAGCCGAGCAGCGTGAAGAATCCGGCGACCACGATCAGCAGGCCGAAGAAGACCAGGAAGGTGGCGAGCCCCCTGCGCATCCCGCGCGCGGCCAACCGGCTGACGGCGGGCTCCACGGCGAGAGCCAGGAAGAACGCGATGAGCACGTTGAGCAGCAGGCCGATGAGCTGGTGGAACGCCCACGTGCCGAGTTGGAACGCTGCGACGAGGGCGAGTGCGAGCACCATGGCGCGCGGCAGCCAGCGCGGCATGCGCGCGCACTGCCCGGCTCCGCCGTCGGTCGGAGGAGGCCCGGCGGGCGGCGTCGTGTCGTGCGCGGGAGCGTTCCGGGGCGTCTGCCCGGTCTCGTCAGTGGGTGCCACGGACCAAGTCTCGCCTACGCCACCGACAATCGGACCCCGCCGGTGATCTTCTCGACGTATCAGCGCATCTCCCGAGGAACGTTCATCACCGCGCAGACCACGCGCCACACGTCCTTGGCCGCCCAGCCCTCCGCCAGCGCCTCGTGCACGGTGCGTCCGCCGAGTTCCGTCATCACGTGATCGCGCGCGAAGGTCTCGGCGTACCCCGTGCCGAAGTGCTCGTCCATCCGCTGCCAGAAGACCGTCAACCGCATGACATCAGTATCCCGCCCTCGGGGGCGTCCCCTTGCGTGAGCGCCTGCCGAGACCGCTTTCCGCCCTACGGTCTGACCCATGGCCGAAACCGGAGCATCCCCACTCCCCCCGACGCCCCCGGCGCACTCCCCGCTCTTCCGCGCCGAGCACTTCGTCTGGCTCACCGCGCGCGTGCTGGAGCAGCGCATCTTCGCGCACGACTTCCTGCACGGCGCCGCCGACCCCGTCGAGACCGCCCTCGACGCCTACCGCAATGAGGACGGCGGATACGGCCACGCGCTGGAACCCGACCTGCGCGGTCCCGTCAGCCAGCCCCTGCACACCGCGCACGCCCTGCGGGTGCTGGACTCCGTCGGGCGTCTCGGCGGCAGGCGCGCGGAGCGGACGTGCGACTACCTGACGTCCGTGTCCACCGGTGACGGCGCGCTCCCGGCGATCCTTCCCAGCCAGCGCGGCTACCCGGCTGCTCCGTTCATCCCGATCGTGGACGACCCGCCCAGCGACCTGCTGGCCACCGGGCCGGTGGTGGGTCTGCTGCACCGCAACGACGTGTGGCACGCCTGGCTGTTCCGGGCCACCGACTTCTGCTGGCGGGCGGTGGAGTCCCTGGAGCGCTCGCATCCGTACGAGATCCAGGCCGCGGTGGCCTTCCTGGACGCCGTTCCCGACCGCCCGCGCGCGGAGTGGGCCGCCGACCGTCTGGGCCGCCTGGTGCGCGGACAACGGATCGTCGTGCTGGAGCCGGACCGCGTCGACGCCTACCCGGTGCCTTCCGGCTACGCCCCCGGTGAGCACCACTTCCCGTACGACTTCGCCCGGACACCGCACTCGCTCGCGCGCGCGTGGTTCACCGACGACGAGATGGCGCGCTCCCTGGACCACCTCGCCGGCGCGCAGGAGGAGGACGGCGGCTGGCCCGTCCGCTGGCGTCGTTGGGCACCCGGCACCGCACTGGAGGCGCGCCCCATGGTGACGATCGAGGCGCTGCGCACCCTGCGGGCCCACGGCCGCACCATCGGCTGACCGAAGGCGGCCACCACGGTCGCGGACGTCCACGAGGCCGGGGCCCCGCCTTCGCCGGTTCCTCCCGTGCGCCCGCCGCCCGTGTCCGTCCCCGGCTGCTTCCGCCCGCGTCCCTTGCCGGCCCGTCCGTCCGCCCCGTCCCCCTCAGCCGCCCAGGGCGCGGACTCCCGCCGTCACCGCCACGGCTGCCGCGACGACGAGCAGGAAGGGGGCACGCAGCACGAGGGCGACGGCGGCCGCGGCCAGCCCCGCGGCCCTGGCGTCCAGCACGAGCGCATGCCCGTCCGCGAAGGTCTGCTGGGCCGTGAGGGCAGCCAGCAGCGCCACGGGGAGCAGCGCGGCGGAGCGCCTGACCAGTGGTCGTTCGAGCGCGCCCGCGGGGACGAGCAGTCCGGCGAGTTTGACGGCGTAGCAGCCGAGCGCCGTCGCGGCGATCGCGATCCAGGTGTTCAACGCTGCTCCTCCTCCGCGTCGCCGCGGCCGGCTCCGTGCCGGCCCTCGAGGTACAGGACGACCGGCACGGCGAGCGCGGCCGCCAGAACGGGCACTCCGGCAGGCAGGACGGGCAGCAGTCCGAGCCCGAGGAGCACCGCGATCGCGGCGACGGTCCGCTCGGCCGCGGTCTGCAGCATGGGCGCGAGCAACGCCAGGAAGACGGCCGGCCCTGCCGCGTCCAGACCCCATGCGTCGGTGTCGCCGACGGCCTCGGCGCCCAGGGCGCCCAGCAGCGTCGTGAGGTTCCACAGGACGTACAGGGTCAGCCCGGTGACCGCGAAACCCAGGCGCGCCGGGCGCCGCCCCGGCTGCGCCAGCGAGACCGCCGTCGTCTCGTCGATCACCCAGTGGGCGGCGAACGGGCGCACCGCGCGCGGGAGGGCCAGCACCTGCGACAGGCGTAGTCCGTAGAACGCGTTGCGCACCCCCAGGAAGAAGGCGCCCGCGGCTGCGGTCAGCGGGTTGCCGCCCGCCGCCAGCGCCCCGACGAGCGCGAACTGGGACGCGCCGGTGAACACCAGAAGGCTGAGGGCGCAGGTCTGCCACACCGAGAGTCCGCTGCCCGCCGAGGTCACCCCGAAGGCGAATCCGGAGAGGCCTACGGCGATGCCGACCCCGAGGGAGTCCCGCACGACGGCGGCGTCGGACTTTCCTCCGTCGTCGGCTCGCATGTCCGAGAAAGCTGTCTGTTCTGCCACGACCGTGACGGTACGAGCAGGGGTCCGGGCCCGTCTTGTACGTTCTTGCGCTCGCGCTGGTACGCCCCCGGGGGGACGCCCACGATGCGCGCGAAGTGGCGGTTGAGGTGGGGCTGGTCGGTGAATCCCACCGTGACGGCCGCCTCGGCCGGCGACGTCCCCGCGTCCAGCAGCCGTCGCGCCCGACGCACGCGGGCGTCGGTGAGCCAGGCGTGGGGCGGCAGTCCGTACGCGTCCCTGAAGGCCCGCAGCAGGGCGAACGGGCTGGTTCCCAGGCCCGCGGCCAGCTGTTCCAGCGTGGGCGGGTCCGCCAGCCGTGCCTCCAGCACGCCACGCGCGCGTGCCGCGATCCGTGCCCCGGCGGTCCGGATCTCCCGTTGCGGCAACGGCCCGCCGTTCAGACGGAGCAGCCGCGTGACGGCCACCCGCAGCAGTGTGTCGGCGGCCAGCGCGTTGCCCTCCTCGGCGGCCCGGAGCACCTGGTGGACGAGCCCGACGGCGTACGGGTCCTCGAGCACGGGGCTGACGAAGCCCGGGGCGCCGCGAAGGGTCGTCGTCTCGGCGGCGATCTCGGCCACCAGATCGGGTGGCGGATACACCGCCCCGTACCGCCACCCCTCCGGTACGCCGGCCCGTCCGGTGTGCGGGGTGTCGGGGTTGACCAGGGCGAGCGTTCCGGCTGCCGCGTGCTGATCGGAGCCGCTGTGCCGGAAGACCTCCACGCCGTCGGCGATGGCGGCGATCACGAAGTGCTCGTGGGTGTGCCGCACGAACGTCTTGCGGACATAGCGGGCCCGCAGGAGGTCGACACCGGGCAGCTCCGGGTACTGCCAGTGCCGCGCCCGCTCTCCGGAACCCGAACTCGCCATCCGCCCATTCTCCGTGACGCGCCGCCGGAACGCCGACACGCCGGGGAACGGGGGCCGCCGCTCGACACGACGGTTCACCCCGCGTGTTCTCGCAGCTCAGGGCCATTGTCAGTGGACGGGTGCAGGATGGACGCATGGTCAGCTCCGCACATCCGGCCCTCGACGGCTTCTCCCCCGCGACCCGCGGCTGGTTCACGGGGGCGTTCTCCGCGCCGACCGCGGCCCAGGCCGGCGCGTGGCGAGCCATCGGCGAGGGTTCCGACGTGCTGGTGGTGGCCCCGACGGGTTCCGGCAAGACGCTGGCCGCCTTCCTGGCCGCCCTCGACCAGCTGGCCTCTACGCCCCCGCCCGCCGACCCGAAGAAGCGCTGCCGGGTCCTCTACGTCTCGCCGCTCAAGGCCCTCGCGGTCGACGTGGAGCGCAACCTGCGCAGTCCGCTGACCGGCATCCGTCAGGAGTCCGTGCGTCTGGGCCGGCCCGAGCCCGAGATCAAGGTCGGCATCCGCTCCGGCGACACCCCGCCCGCCGAGCGCCGTGCGTTGTCCACCCGCCCGCCGGACATCCTGATCACGACGCCGGAGTCGCTGTTCCTGATGCTCACGTCGGCCACCCGCGACGCGCTGACGGGCATCGAGTCGGTGATCCTGGACGAGGTGCACGCGGTGGCGGGGACCAAGCGCGGCGCGCACCTCGCCCTCTCCCTGGAGCGGCTGGACGAGCTGCTGCCCAGGCCCGCCCGTCGCATCGGCCTGTCGGCCACGGTCCGTCCGGTCGACGAGGTGGCCCGCTATCTCTCCCCGCACCGCAAGGTGGAGATCGTCCAGCCGACGTCCGGCAAGGAGTTCGACCTCTCGGTCGTCGTCCCCGTGGAGGATCTGGGCGAGCTGGGCGGCTCCCCGGTCGCCGAGGGCGCCGAAGGAGCCGAACGCCCCTCGATCTGGCCGCATGTCGAGGAGCGGATCGCCGACCTCGTCCAGGCCCACCGCTCGACCATCGTGTTCGCCAACTCGCGCCGCCTCGCCGAACGCCTGTGCAACCGGCTCAACGAGATCGCCTACGAGCGCGCCACCGGCGAGCCGCTGGGCGAGCATCACTCCCCCGCCCAGCTGATGGGCGGCTCCGGCGCCGCCCAGGGAGCCCCGAGCGTCATCGCGCGCGCCCACCACGGCTCGGTCTCCAAGGAGCAGCGGGCCCTGGTCGAGGAGGACCTCAAGGCGGGGCGGCTGCCCGCCGTGGTGGCGACCTCCAGTCTCGAGCTCGGCATCGACATGGGCGCGGTGGACCTCGTCGTGCAGGTGGAGTCGCCGCCCTCGGTGGCCTCCGGTCTGCAGCGCGTCGGACGAGCCGGGCACCAGGTGGGCGCGGTGTCCACGGGTGTGGTCTTCCCGAAGTACCGGGGCGACCTCGTCCAGGCGGCCGTGGTGACCGAGCGGATGCGCACGGGCTCGATCGAGTCCCTGCGGGTGCCCGCCAACCCGTTGGACGTCCTGGCGCAGCAGCTCGTCGCGATGACGGCCCTCGACACCTGGCAGGTGGACGACCTGCTGGCCCTGGTCCGCCGCGCCGCTCCCTTCGCGGCGCTTCCGGAGTCCGCGTTCACGGCCGTCCTGGACATGCTGGCCGGCCGCTACCCGTCCGACGCCTTCGCCGAGCTGCGCCCGCGCGTGGTGTGGGACCGGGTCGCGGGGACGGTCACGGGCCGCCCGGGAGCCCAGCGTCTCGCCGTCACCTCCGGGGGCACGATCCCCGACCGGGGTCTGTTCGGCGTCTTCCTGGCGGGCTCCGACCCCAAGAAGGGCGGCGGCCGGGTCGGTGAACTCGACGAGGAGATGGTCTACGAGTCCCGCGTGGGTGACGTCTTCACCCTCGGCACCAGCTCCTGGCGCATCGAGGACATCACCCGCGACCGGGTCCTGGTCTCCCCCGCCCCCGGCGTTCCGGGTCGTCTGCCGTTCTGGAAGGGCGACCAGCTGGGCCGGCCGCTGGAGCTCGGCCGCGCGGTGGGCGCGTTCCTGCGCGAGGTCGGCTCGCTCTCCAAGGAGGACGCCCGGCTGCGCCTGCTCACCGCAGGCCTCGACGCGTGGGCGGCCGAAAACGTGCTCTCCTACCTGGACGAGCAGCGCCAGGCCTGCGGCCACATCCCCGACGACCGCACGATCGTCGTCGAGCGCTTCCGCGACGAACTGGGGGACTGGCGCGTCGTCGTCCATTCCCCCTTCGGCGCCCAGGTGCACGCCCCCTGGGCGCTCGCGCTGGGGGCGAAGCTCTCCGAGCGCTACGGCATGGACGCCCAGGTGATGCACGCCGACGACGGGATCGTGCTGCGGCTGCCCGACGCCGATCTGATGGGCCTGGACCTCCTCGACCAGGAACCGCTGAAGGCCGGCGCGGAATACGACGCCGAACAGGCTCCGGTCGGCGCGGCGGACGTCGTGTTCGACAAGGGCGAGGTCGATCAGATCGTCACCGACCAGGTCGGCGGCTCGGCCCTGTTCGCGGCTCGCTTCCGCGAGTGCGCCGCCCGCGCGCTGCTGCTTCCGCGCCGCAACCCGGGCAGGCGCACCCCGCTGTGGCAGCAGCGTCAGCGCGCCGCCCAGCTGCTGCAGGTGGCGAGCGAGTTCGGCTCCTTCCCGATCGTGCTGGAAGCGATCCGCGAGTGCCTCCAGGACGTGTTCGACGTTCCCGGTCTCGTGGAGCTGATGGGCGACCTGGAGTCGCGCAAGGTGCGCCTGGTCGAGGTCACCACCGCGGAGCCGTCCCCCTTCGCGCGTTCCCTGCTCTTCGGCTACGTCGCCCAGTTCCTCTACGAGGGGGACTCCCCGCTCGCCGAGCGCCGCGCCGCCGCCCTCTCCCTGGACTCACGCCTGCTGGCCGAGCTGCTCGGCCAGGCGGAGCTGCGCGAACTGCTCGACGCGGACGTCCTCGCCGAACTGGAACAGGAACTCCAGTGGCTCACCGAGGACCGCCGGGCGAAGGACGCCGAGGGCGTGGCGGACCTGCTGCGCCTCCTCGGCCCGCTCACCGACGCCGAGCTGGCCGAGCGGGGCGCCGAACCGCAGTGGGCACAAGAACTGGCCGCCGCCCGCCGCGCCATCCGGGTCCGTATCGCCGGAGCCGACCACTGGGCCGCGGTCGAGGACGCGGGACGGCTGCGCGACGCGCTCGGCACCGCACTGCCGGTCGGCGTGCCGGAAGCCTTCACGGAACCCGTGAAGGACCCCCTCGGCGACCTCCTCGCGCGCCACGCCCGCACCCACGGCCCCTTCACGTCCGCCGGCGCCGCCGCCCGCTTCGGCCTGGGCGCGGCGGTCACCGAGGGCGCCCTCCAGCGGCTCGCGGCGGGCGGGCGCGTCGTCCAGGGCGAGTTCCACCCGGCGGGCATCGGCCAGGAGTGGTGCGACGCGACGGTCCTGCGCCGGCTGCGCCGCCGTTCCCTGGCCGCCCTGCGGCACGAACTGGAACCGGTGCCACCGCCGGCGCTCGCCCAGTTCCTGCCCCAGTGGCAGCACATCGGCAGGGGTCACTCGCTGCGCGGCGTCGACGGACTGGTGCGCGCCGTCGAGCAGTTGCAGGGTGCGTCGGTGCCCGCGTCGGCCCTGGAGAAGCTCGTCCTGCCGTCCCGCGTGCGCGACTACACCCCGGCGATGCTCGACGAACTCACCGCGACGGGCGAGGTGGTCTGGGCCGGCGCCGGCGGCCTCCCCGGAAAGGACGGCTGGATCTCCCTGTACGTGGCGGACGCCGCGCCCCTCCTGCTCCCCCCTCCGCACCCGCTGGAGCTGACGGCGCTGCACCAGTCCGTGCTGGACGCGCTCTCCGCGGGCTACGGCCTGTTCTTCCGTCAGATCACCGACCAGGTCCGCGCCACCACCCACCCCGACGTCACGGACCCCCAACTCGCCGACGCCGTCTGGGACCTGGCATGGTCAGGCCGGCTCACCAACGACACGCTGACCCCGATGCGCTCCCTGCTGGGCTCGGGCCGCACGGCCGGGTCCACCGCCCACCGCGCCAAGCGCGCGGTCCCGCGCGGCCGCTACGGCTCGCTGACGGCCGCGGCCCGCCCGGCCTCCCGCGGCGGCCCTCCGACCGTCGCCGGCCGCTGGTCCCTCCTCCCCTCCCACGAGCCCGATCCCACGGTCCGCGCCCACGCACTCGCCCGTACGCTCCTCGACCGCCACGGCGTGGTGACGCGCGGAGCGGTCGCCGCCGAAGGCGTCGAGGGCGGCTTCTCCGCGACGTACCGCATCCTGTCCGTCTTCGAGGAGAGCGGTCAGGCCCGCCGTGGGTACGTCGTCGAAGGCCTCGGCGCCGCCCAGTTCGCCATGGACGGCGCCGTGGACCGTCTGCGCGCGGTGGCCAACGCCCGCGACCGCGGCGAGCCCCTGCCCGGCCCGAGCCCGACCGGGCACGCCCAGGAGGACTTCGTCTTCCCCGACGACCTCCCGGCCGACGACGCGTGGGACATGCCGAACGACCGCACCTCCTTCACCTCCCCCCTCACTCCGCGCAGGGGCCCGGCGTCCCCGGACGAGTACGTCTCGCCCCGCGATCTCGCCTCCCCCGGCACGGGCGGACCCCGAGGAGGCGGCGCGTTCCCGTACGGCGCGGACTTCGCCGCCAGGTCCGGTCCCGGCGGTGCGCGCCGCGGCGGCCGCGACTCGTCCGCCGCTTCCCGCGCCGTCGTCCTCGCCGCCGCCGACCCCGCGAACGCGTACGGCGCCGCCCTCGGCTGGCCCGAGCCGCCGAACGGCGCCGGACACAAGCCCGGCCGCAAGGCCGGCTCCCTGGTGGTCCTCGTCGACGGCGAACTGACCCTCTACATGGAGCGCGGCGGCAAGTCCCTGCTGGCCTGGCCCTCCGCTCCGGACGGTGAGGGCGCACCCGGCGACGACCCGCGGCTGCACACCGCCACGCAGGCGCTCGCCGAGGCCGCACGCGCGGGCGCCCTGGGCACGGTCACGGTGGAGCGCGTCAATGGCGGCTCTGCCCTCACCTCGCCCATCGGCGCCCTGCTGGAAGGAGCGGGCTTCATCGCGACCCCACGAGGCCTGCGGCTGCGTGCATGACGACGATCAGCCTCCCGCGTCCCCCGAGCCCGCCCGTCGCCCCCGTGTCACCCTTGACGCATGCCCGAAGGTGACACCGTCTGGCAGGCCGCGAGGCGACTGCACGCCGCCCTCGCGGGCAAGGTGCTGACCCGCTCCGATCTGCGCGTCCCCAAGTTCGCCACCTCCGACCTCACCGGCCGCGCCGTTCTCGACGTCACCGCGCGGGGCAAACACCTCCTCACCCGGGTCGAAGGCGGCCTGACGCTCCACTCGCACCTGCGGATGGACGGCGCCTGGAAGGTGTACTCGAACGGCCAGCGGTGGACCGGCGGCCCGGAGCACCAGATCCGGGCCGTTCTCGGCACCCCCGACCGCACGGCCGTCGGCTACCGCCTGCCCGTTCTCGAGCTGCTGCGCACCGGCGAGGAGCAGCGGGCCGTAGGCCACCTCGGCCCCGATCTGCTGGGCCCCGACTGGGACCCCGAGCAGGCCCTCGCCAACCTCCTCGCCGACCCCGCCCGCGCCCTCGGCGAGGCCCTCCTCGACCAGCGCAATCTCGCCGGCATCGGGAACGTCTTCAAGAGCGAGCTCTGTTTCCTCCTCGGCGCCACGCCGTGGCTCCCGCTCGGCGCACTCCCCGCCGACCGCGCCGCGAAGCTCCCCGCGCTCGCGAAAAAGCTTTTGGAGGCCAACCGCGACCGTCCGAACCGCAACACGACCGGTCGCCGCGGCCAGGACCTGTTCGTCTACGGCCGCGCCTTCCGCCCCTGTCTGCGCTGCGGCACCCCGATCCGGGTGGCCGACCAGGGCGACGGCTCCCGGGAACGCCCCACGTACTGGTGCCCTGCCTGCCAGACGGGCCCGGTCCCGGCACCCGGCTCACCGCCGACGCCCCACGCCCGCACCCGCACCCGTCCCCGCACCGCGCAGTGAACGCCGACTGATTGACGGACCGTCAGAAATGCTCGTACCGTCCTTTCATGGCCGTGAAGGCGTACGACCTCACCGGACGCATCGCATTCGTCACCGGCGCCGCCAGCGGAATCGGCCGTGCCTGTGCCGTCCTGCTCGCCCAAGCGGGCGCCACCGTGCACGGAGCGGACCGGGACGCCCAGGGCCTGCACGAGACGGCGACCCGGATCAAGGCACAGGGCGGCGCCGCCCACACCCACCACCTCGACGTCACCGACCGGGTCCAGGTGCGGCAGGCAGTGGAGTCGTGCGAGCGTCTGGACGTCATGGCGGCGGTCGCCGGGATCATGCACAGCAGTCCGGTCCTGGAGACCCGCGACGAGGACCTCGACCGCGTCCTGGCCGTCAACTTCAAGGGCGTGCTGTACGCGTGCCAGGAGGCGGCCCGGCTGATGCTGGCACGCGGTACGGGGGGCAGCATCGTCACGATGGCGTCCGGCGCCGTGGACACCGGCGGCCCAGGTCTGCTCTGCTACGGCGCCGCCAAGGCTGCCGTCGTCCAGTTGACGAAGACCCTGGCGACGGAGGTGGGCCGGCACGGCATCCGTGTCAACGCCGTCGCGCCGGGCTGGATCCGCACCCCGATGACCGACCGCCACGACACCGGCGCACAGGCGCACACGGAGGCGCTCATGTCCCGGATGTCACCTCTGGGGCGAGTCGGCGAACCGGAGGACATCGCCCACGCCGTCCTCCACCTGGCCTCGGACGCGTCCGCGTTCACGACGGGCCAGATCCTCCGCCCGAACGGCGGCGTGGCCATGCCCTGGTAGCCGAGGACGCCTCCAGGCCGCCGCCCGGGCCACGCCTCCCCCGGCCTGCCCACACCACGCCCTCCTCACGTCACGCCCTCCCCGCGCCCTCGCCGCCCCCTCCACGATCCCAGCCGTCCCCGCATTCCCCGCAGTCCCCGCCAGCGCCTCCGTCGCCGCGGTCCTCGCGCGCCGAGCCGCGCGGGTCCCCCCGCCAGGCCCCCTGCAAGGCGCCACGCCACCGCCCGTCGGCGACCGCGCCCACCGCCCGAGCCTTGGCCACACAGTGCACCGGAAGCAGGCTCAGACCCCAGCCCCCGGCCGCGACCGCGCCTTCCAGCACACCTGCGTCCGGCACCACCGCGAGCCGCACCACAGCCCACCACCACAGAGCCCCAGCTCCCAGACCCAGGCCGGCGGCGGCCACACGCGCACGTCCCCGACCGTCTCCGGCTATTCGCCCAGCCACAGCCCCGTCACCTCCGGTCGGCCCGAGCATCACCTTCACCTGGAGCGCTTCCGCATGCGGAAGGCCTCATGACCCCCAAACCTTTCCGACCGGTCCCGCTCCGGACCTGCCACAGCCCGCGCGCGGAGTGGACCGTGCCCGCGACCACGCCACGACCACGCACCGGGACGACAACGACGCTAGGCGCACGTCCCCGAGTCCGGCAGGGCGCACGAATGGCACACCGGCGCACCGCCCGACTCGCCGCGCCACATCCACACCCCGTGGACGGGCTGAAGCACCCGGAGCAGCCCGCCGCCGGACCACGCGGACGGCCCCGGAGGAGCACCCCTCCTGACCACCCGGAGCAGCCACCACCGGACAACCCGACCACCCGACCGCTCGAGCACCCCAAAGGCACACACCGCCCCGGTCGGCCGACCGACCGGCCGACCGACCCGGAGCAGTCCTGTGAGCGGGAGTTTGAGGACTCCACGGTCGTGTCCGACGATCAGCTCCGGTCCTGCG
>NZ_JBMNDR010000089.1:0-38932 GCF_052543235.1 Streptomyces sp. SAS_272
GGTTGCGTGCGGGGGCTCGCCCGCGGTCGGCCGCGAGGCCCGGCCGGGAACCAGGAGCTAGAAGACGCTGACGCCGTAACGGCTCAGGGCCTCGGTCACGGGCTGGAAGAAGGTCGTGCCGCCGGACGAGCAGTTGCCGCTGCCGCCGGAGGTCAGACCGAGCGCCACGCCGCCGGAGGTGTAGAGCGCGCCGCCGGAGTCGCCGCCCTCGGCGCAGACGTTGGTCTGGATCATCTGGTAGACCACGTCGCCGCCGCCGTAGTTCACCGTGGCGTTGAGGGCGGTCACCCGGCCGGTGTGGATGCCGGTCGTGGAGCCGTCCCGGATCACCGACTGGCCCACGGTGGCGTTGCCGGCGCTGGTGATGTCGGTGTTGCCCGCGGTGCCCGCCTTGGCGACCGAGGTGTTGGTGTAGCGGACCAGCGCGTAGTCGTTGGTCGGGAAGCTGTAGCTGCTGTTCGTGCCCAGCACGGCCGTCTGGCCGGAGTTCGAGTACCAGGTCGAGGCGACCTCGCCGCAATGCCCGGCGGTCAGGAAGTAGTAGGTGCTGCCGCTGCGCACGTTGAAGCCGAGCGAGCAGCGGTAGCCACCGCCGTAGATGGCGTCGCCGCCGCCGATGAGCTTGTTGAACTTGCCCGGCGTGTGCTTGATCGTGAGCGCGCCGGCGTTGTCGCCCGCCTGCTCCTTGATCTTCGCGATCTCGGCGTCCGACACCGTGCTGTCGACGGTGACCATCAACCGGTTGGTCTTGCTGTCGACGGCCCAGGCGGTGCCCGGGATGTCCGCCCGGAGCACCGAGTCGCCGGCGCTCTTGAGTTCGGCGCTGCTGTAGACGGCGTCGTCGGCCGCGTTCGCATGGGGGATCGCGATGGCGGCCGCGGCCACGAGTCCGGTGGCGACGGCGGTCAGCCGGGCCCGTCTCGAGATGCCGTGCGTGGGGATGGTGGGGGTGGTGCGCTTGATCCTCACGTTTCGTTCCCTCCCAGGGGAAGTCGGGGGCCCGTGGTGTGGGGTCGGGGCCCGGGTGAGGCGCAGCCAGGATCGACGTTCGTCCGCATTTCGGACACGCCGTGACCCTGACAAGCGCTGAGGGGGAGTATTCGGCCGAACGGCCGGTAGGCGCAAGGGCGCCTTTCGGCCGTCAGACGGTGAACCGACTGCGTGAGTTGAGCCCTCTTGCAGCCCTCTTGCCCCAGCTCAGACCAGGTTGTGCCCCGCTGCCTCGACCTCCACGCCCCATGTGTTCCCCGTCGAGGGGGCGATGTGGAGGAAACGACCGACAACGCGCACGGAGGCAGTACAACCCCGTCCACCGTCAGGCAGCACAACCCGATCGGGTCCGCCGTCAGGCAGCACAACCCGATCGGGTCCACCGTCAGGCAGCACAACCCGATCGGGTCCACCGTCACGCCCCGGGCCCACGCCCTACGCGCCGTACCCGGCTCACCTGCACGTCGAGCCGCCCTCACCTCCCCGTCCCGCCCGCGCCTCCGCATCTCCGCACCCCGCCCGGTTCCACGCCCCCAGCCTGCTCACGTCTTCGCCCAAGTCACCTCTTCGCCCGGCTCATGTCCACGCCCTCGCCCGGATCCTCGTCACACGCGCGCCTTCTCCGCGGCCACGGCCGGAGTCGTCCCGTTCCGCGTCCCCGGGCCCGCCCTGAAGCCGATCACCCGGTCCATCAGCGCCTCCAGCACGTCCCGCACGGAACCCCGCTCCCGGGCGTCGCACTCGAGCACCGGCACGTCGGCGTTCAGGCCCAAGGCGTCCCGGACCTCCTCCGGATCGATGCGCACCGCACCCTCGAACCGGTTCACGGCGAGCACGAACGGCGCTCCCCGGGCCTCGAAGTAGTCGACGGCCGGGAAGCAGTCCTCGATCCGCCGGGTGTCCGCGAGGACCACCGTCCCGAGCGCGCCCTCCGCCAGGTCGTCCCACAGGAACGTGAAGCGGTTCTGCCCGGGCGTGCCGAAGAGGTACAGCGCGATGGCCGTGTCGAGGGTGATCCGACCGAAGTCGAGCGCGACCGTGGTCGTCGTCTTGGACTCCACGCCCTCGAGAGAGTCGATCCCGACCGACACCTGGGTGATCGCCGCCTCGGTGTCGAGCGGCTCGATCTCGGAGACGGCCCCGATGAAGGTCGTCTTGCCGACCCCGAGCCCTCCGCTCACCACGATCTTCACAGCGAGCGGCACGGTCTTGTCGGAGCGGGAGCGCCCGGGCATGGTCCCTGGTCCTTTCGCGCAGCGGGCGCGGCGCCCCGGCGCGGGTCCGCCCGGAGCGGCTCGGCCGGCCCGCCACGACGGCGGACCGGTCGCACGAGATCCGCGTCCTCGCCCAGAGATACGTCCGCGGGCGGCGAGCCGCTCAGCGGCGGTCCCGCCGGACCGGTGACGGGCAGCGCCGCCGCGAACGGACAGGACGCACCCGCCGAGTCCACCCGAGCCGCAACCCCAACCGCCATCACCGCAACCGCAACCACAACCCAGTGGGTGACGCCGTGTCAGCGGAAGACCCGGTCGGCCGTGTCAGCAGGAACAGTCGCAGGAACAGCAGTCGCACCCGTCACAGCAACCGCAGTCACAGCAGTTGCCGCAATCACAGCAGTTGCCGCAGTCGCCGCAGTCGTTGCACAGGCCCTCGCGCTTCTTGCGCGACCAGGGGCCCTCGAACTCGTCGGCGCAGCACACCTTGCAGGTGCAGCACAGCCCGAGCGCGACCGCGCAGCCGGCCAGGAAGCCCCGCTTGCCGGGGCGGGGCGGCTCACCGCCGTAGGGGTTGCCGTACGGGTTGCCCGGCGCGTGCGGATCCACCGGGTTCTGCGGGGCGTACGGCCCGGTGGGCGGGCCGAACGCGCCCTCGGGCCCGTGCCCGTGACCGCACGACCGGGTGCCGAAGGCCCGCTCGACGGACCGCTCCAGCTCGTGCGCGAGCAGCAGATGCGCCAGCCTGCCCTCCTCGAACTCCACGTCCTTCAGGGCGAGCCGGATGCCGTGGAGGGCGTCGTCGGCGAGCCGGCGGGCCTCGGTGAGGGGGGTCCCGGTGGCCGTGAGCGGGTTCCAGGCTCCGGCCGCGGCGTCCGCCTCCCGGTCCTCGACCGCGTCCAGCAGATGCGCGAGACGTCCGAAGAGGCGGCCGGCCTCGGCGAGCGGCACGGTGTTGCCGGGCCGGCCGGCCAGGATCGCGGTGTGCGCGAAGGCCGCGGCGGTGGCGGTCTCGGTCGGCTCGGTGACGGTCAGCAGCGGCGTGCCCGGTCCGGCGAGCGCCTCGATGCCGATCTGCCGGTCCACGGCGTCGACCAGGACGGCGGTGTCGAACCCGACGGCGGCCCCGCTCCGCTCTCCGGCCCGTCCCCAACCGGCGGCGACCCGGCGCGCGGCGACGGCGACCGGCCGCCGCGCGAGCAGGCCGTCCCCGTCGGCGACGTGGTCGCGCACCTTGGCAGAGGCGAGCACCAGCGAGACGGCGGCCGCGAGCCGGGCGCCCTCGCCCTGGGCGACGGACGCGGTGCGCATGCCGCGCAGCGGGCACGGCCCCGCCGTGCGCCGCCATCCGCCGGCCGTGGCGCGCTCGGCCTGAGCCTCCGTCAGAACCGAGATGAGCAGGCCGTCGTAGTTGGTGACGACCCGAGCGAACTGCCCGTGGTCGCCGCGCAGCGCGAGACACAGCCCGCACAGGTGGGCCATCCACTGGGTCTTGAGGCTCTCCCCGAGCCGGTGAGAGCACGGTCTGACGATTCCGAACACGACAACCCCCGTCGTCCTTGGGACATTGAGCTGCCGCATGCTATCGACTGATTGTCGCGCCGGATCCGGGGCACTCGTTCACCCGGACGCACCGAGCGTCACCCATCCGCCACGAAGAATCATATTTCACTCACAGTCAGCAGCCGTATCCGGTAGGACCCTTGGGAGACGCGGGCTCTCGACGGATTCCCTGTGCACCAGTACCGTCACAAACCCCCCGCGCGGCGTCTATCCACTTGGCGCGACATCCGCATCATGGACGACCATGGGGAATGCGGAAAGCAGAATGACCGCTGTGAGAGGAGGCGTCCATGGGATCGGTGCGCAAGGCGAGTGCCTGGCTTGGCCTCGTCGACGACAACGATGACGAGCGTTACTACGACGACGACTATTCCGAGGGGACCGACTCCGGCGACGCCTGGGTCACCGACCCCCGCGTGAAGGTGGCCACGGACACGGCCGAGGAGAAGGGCCGCCGGATCGGCACCGTCACCCCGGACAGCTTCCGGGACGCGCGGGCGATCGGTGAGCTGTTCCGCGAGGGCGTGCCGGTCATCATGAACCTCACCGCGATGGAGTCCGCCGACGCCAAGCGCGTCGTCGACTTCGCGGCCGGTCTGATCTTCGGCCTGCGGGGTTCGATCGAGCGGGTGTCCACCCGGGTGTTCCTGCTGACCCCCGCCAACACGGAGATCGTGAACGGGGACCCGTCCGCGCGCCGGACGGACGGTTTCTTCAACCAGAGCTGAGGCAGGGCCGCTCGCCGGCCCTGCCCCCTCCGGGGGATCAGCGGAAGGCGTCGAGTCCGGTGAGCGCCTTGCCCAGCACGAGCTGGTGCATCTCGACGGTGCCCTCGTAGGTGAGCACCGACTCGAGGTTCGTCGCGTGCCGCATGACCGGGTACTCGAGCGAGATCCCGTTGGCCCCGAGGACGGTGCGGGCGGTCCGGCAGATCTCGATCGCCTCCCGCACGTTGTTGAGCTTGCCGAAGCTGACCTGCTCGGGACGCAGGCGGCCGGCGTCCATGCGGCGCCCCAGATGGTGGGCGAGCAGGATCCCCTTGTGCAGCTCGACCGCCATGTCGGCGAGCTTGGCCTGGGTGAGCTGGAAGCCGCCGATGGGCCGCCCGAACTGCTCACGGGTCTTCGCGTATCCGACGGCGGCCTCGAAACAGGAGCGGGCCGCCCCCATCGCTCCCCACACGATGCCGTAGCGGGCGTGGTTCAGACAGCTGAGCGGTCCCTTCAGACCGGCGACCTCGGGCAGCACGGCATCAGCGGGCAGCCGCACGTCGTCGAGGACCAGCTCGCTGGTCACGCTGGCCCGCAGGGACCACTTGTGACGGATCTCCGGGGCGGAGAAACCCGGGCTGTCGGTCGGCACGACGAAGCCCCGGATCCCGTCGTCGCTCTGCGCCCACACCACGGCGACGCCCGCGACGGAACCGTTGGTGATCCACATCTTGCGCCCGTTGAGCACCCAGTCGGAGCCGTCGCGCTTGGCGTGCGTCCGCATGCCGGCGGGGTCGGAGCCGTGGTCCGGCTCGGTGAGCCCGAAACAGCCGATGACCTCGCCGGCCGCCATCCGGGGCAGCCACTCCTGCTTCTGCTCCTCGCTCCCGAAGCGGTGGACGGCGTACATGGCGAGGGAGCCCTGCACGGAGACGAGGGAGCGGATGCCGGAGTCGGCGGCCTCCAGTTCCAGGCAGGCGAGCCCGTACTGCACGGCGCTCGCCCCCGCGCAGCCGTAGCCGTCGAGCGACATGCCGAGCGCGCCGATCCCGCCGAGCTCCCGCGCGAGCTCCCGGATGACGGGCAGCTCCCCGCGCTCGTACCACTCGGCGACGTTCGGCAGCACCCGGTCCGCCGCCCAGTCGCGCACGGTGTCGCGGACCGCGAGGTCCTCCGGCTCCAGCAGGTCGTCGAGCCCGAGCGGGTCGGCGGGGTCGAAGGGCGGCAACTTCGAGGACGCGGACATACGGCAGCCTCCGGCAGGAACCAAGAAGACCAGCATCGCCGGCCATGGAAAACTAGCACCGCTAGTCGCGATGTCCCGGGTGAGGTTACGACCCGACGCGCCGTACGTCCACCCGGCGAGCCCCTCACACGGAGACGCGGGACGGCGCGACCTCCCTGGGAGCGGGCAGCTCCACAGGCGGCGACTCGCACTGCATGGCCCGCGGCAGGCGCAGCGCCATCGCCGCCCCGAGCAGCAGCAACCCGGCGCTGACCAGCAACGTCACATGCAGTCCGTGGACGAAGCACTCCCGGGCCGTGGCACGCAGGGCCGCTCCGGCCGGTCCTCCGAGCCGCCCGGCGACCTCGTAGGCCTCGCCGAGCGAGTGCCCCGCCGCGGCCGACGCCGACGCGGGAACCCCGGGAACCGAGCTCAGTCCGGGCGCGTACGCCGCGTTCATCACGCTGCCGAGCAGCGCTATGCCGATGCCCGCGCCCAGCTGGTACGAGGTCTCTCCGATGGCCGCCGCCCCGCCCGCCTGTTCCGGCGGGGCCTCGCTCAGCATCGACTCGTACGCCGCGAAGAGGGTCGTCTCCAGACCGAAGCCCAGCAGCAGAAAGCCGCACAGCAGCAGCCCCGTGTTGTCCGACTCCCCCATCGCGGTCAGCGTCAGCACCGCCGCGGCCGTCAGGACGAACCCCCCGCACACCATCCGGCGGGGCCCGAACCGCCGCAACAGCCGCGCCCCGGCCAGCCCCGCCGCCATCGCGGCGAACGTCAGGGGCAGCAGACGCAGGCCCGTCTCCAGAGGGGACAGCCCCAGCACCAGCTGGAGGTACTGCGCCGCGATCAGCTCGAGGCCGACCAGCGCCAGCATGGCCAGCACGATGCACCCCACCGACGTGCTGAACGCCGGCCGCCCGAACATCCGGAGATCCACCAGCGGGTGCGCCCGCCGCCGCTGACGGCGGACGAACGCCACGAGCAGCACCGCGCCGGCCGCCAGCGGGAGCACGGTGAGCGGACCGGCCTCCCCGCCGCCCAGCCGCTTCACGCCGAACACGGCGCCGAACAGCCCCGCCGCCGCCATCAGCGCACCGACCACGTCCCAGGGACCGTCCCCTCCGCCCTTCGACTCGGGCAGGAGCAGTCGCCCCACCGGCAGGCTGACCAGCATCAGCGGGATGTTGACCAGGAAGACCGAGCCCCACCAGAAGTGCTCCAGCAGAAAGCCGCCGAGCAACGGCCCCACGGCCGCGCCCACGGCGGCCACCGCGCTCCAGATGCCTATCGCCAGCGCCCGCTCGCGGCGGTCGGGGAACACCTGCCGCAGGATCGACAGCGTCGCCGGCATGATCATCGCGCCGCCGACGCCGAGCAGCGCCCGCGCCAGGATCAGCATCTCGGCGCTGCCCGCGAAGGCGGCCAGCGCGGAGGCGACGCCGAACAGGGCGTACCCGAGCAGCAGGACTCGTCTTCGGCCCACCTTGTCGCCGAGCGTGCCGAACAGGATCAGCAACGAGGCGCAGACCAGCGGATAGGTGTCGACGATCCAGAGCAGCTCGATGGCGCCGGGCCGCAGGTCCTCGGTGACGGCGGGCACCGCCACGTGCAGCACCGTCGCGTCGACGGCGACCAGGAGCAGGCTGACGCACAGCACCACCAGGACGACCCAGCGGTTGGCACCGGCCCCGGCCGCCCGACGGCGCAGCCCGACGGCGGCCGTGGTCGTCCCGGACATGTACGTACCTCCCAGGTGATCCCTCGGTTCGGCGGGCTCACGAGGTGGGGACTCCCCGTGGCTCGGCCGGAGAGGAGCGGAGGTCTCCGGCCCGCGCAGACGAACACGAGTGACACGCAGCGTACGCGAGTTCGCGCCGGGGTCACGTGGCGGACCTCTCACCGCTCAGGGCAACCTGTGTGGCGTACGCCACTCGCGCCGGGTCACGTCGCACGAGCCGCGGCTCGCCGGCGCACCGCTCCCGGGCCGCTCCCCCGGTCCGCTGTCGGGCCTCCCCCGCCCGGGCCCGTGCGCCGGTCCGCGCGCCCCGGCGGTCCCGGCAGCCGGGCACGCCGTCGATAATCGGGCCCGTGACCGATCTTGACGTGCGCGCGACGCCCCCCGGCTCCGCGGCCCTGCGCCGGGCGGCCCCCGCCCTCCTCGGGTACGCCGCCGTGCGCGCTCTGGGCCTGCTCGCCCTCGTCCTGTGGAGCGCGGCCCGCGGCAAGAGCGCGTACACGCTGCTCACCGCCCGCTGGGACGCCCTCTGGTACACGAGGGTCGCCGAGCTGGGGTACGGCTACGAAGTCCGCCTGCCGAACGGCGACGTCCACTCCGCTCTCGCCTTCTTCCCGCTGCTGCCCTGGCTGGAGCGGCTGCTCCACGCGACGACCCCGCTGCCGTACGCCGGCGCCGGATTCATGGTCTCCACGGTCTCCTCGCTCGCGGCGGCCTGGGGGATCTTCGCGGTCGCGGACCACGTGCACGGACGTCGGGCGGGGATCTGCGCGGTGCTGGTGTGGGCCGTGCTCCCCGTCGGGATCGTGCAGTCGATGGCCTACAGCGAGTCGCTCTTCACCGCGCTGGCCGCCTGGTCGCTGTACGCGGTGCTCACCGGCCGGTGGGTGACCGCGGGGGCGCTGGCGTCGTTGTCCGGTCTGACCCGTCCGGTGGGACTCGCGGTGGTCGCGGCGGTCTGTGCGGCGGCATCGACGTCCCTCCTTCGTGAGCGCCGGGCCCAGGGGACGGGCCCGTTCGTGCGAACCCGCCGCACGGCGCTCGAGCCCGGCGCGCACGACCCCGGGCACGCCTCCCGGCCGTCCGCCGAGGCCTCCCCGGGGCGCGGGGACACCGCCCGCGGGCCCCGTGTCGAGGCGCGCGCCCTCGGCATGCTGCTCGCGCCCCTCGGCACCGCCGGCTACGTCCTGTGGGTCGGCCACCGCACCGGCCGGGGGCCCCTCGGCTATCTCGACGTCCAGGCGGGCTGGCGCAACGGCTTCGACGGCGGGTACGCCTTCGCCCGCTTCGTCGGCGACAAGTTCACGGCGTTCCCGTCGGCCCTGGCCGGCGTCGGGCTGGTCGTCGGCGTCACCCTGCTGCTGTGGCTGTACGTCGTCTGCGTGCGGCAGCGCCAGCCGCTGCCGCTCCTGGTGTACGGGGGCGCGGTCCTGGCACTCGCCCTGTGCGCGTCGAGCTACTTCGGTTCGAAGCCCCGGCTGCTGCTGCCTGCGTTCCCGCTGCTGCTGCCGCTCGCGCTGGCCCTGGCCCGGCTCCGGAACACCCGGTCGGCGCTGGTGGTGGGGTGCCTCGCGGTCGCGTCGGCCGTGTACGGAGCGTGGTGGCTGAACGGCTCGGGTCCCCCGTAGACGCGGACGGGCTTTTCCCGTGCATCCTTTCATCACTTCCCTAAAGCCATCCCCTGGAATGATCAAAGGAATTGCGGGAAGGAGCGTTCGAGGATTGTGGATTCCTCGGTAATTGTCACCCTTCTGAGAGCAATCCCACATCACATCGTCATCACAAACCAGCGGAATCGGCCGGGTCTCGAGCTCACTCGCTGTAACGTCGTTTAGGTGCGTACCGAACAAAACCTCACCCGTCTGGACCGGGTGTTCGCCAGGCTCGACCGTGAGCCGGAACGACCGGCCCACATCGATGTGCCGAAGATGAGCAGGCACAGGGTCGCGCTGCTGGTCGCGACCCTGGCCTTCTATCTGGCGATCGTGTGGCTCGTGGTGGTCACGTCATGGCTGGTCCGTTTCGACTGGCAGGTCATGTTCTTCCGGCCGTACCAGCAGTGGCCGGAGATCCACGCCTTCCTCGACTACTACGTGGTCCTCGGCCAGCGCGGCCCGACCGCCGTCATGGTCGCCGCGTGGCTCGGCTGGAGATCCTGGCGGCAGCACACCCTGCGCCCGCTGCTCACCCTGGGCGCCTCGCTGTTGCTGCTGAACATCACCGTCGGGGCCGCCAAACTCGGCATGGGCCGGCTCGGACCGCACTACGCGACCACCATCGGCTCGAACGAGATGGGTCTGGGCGGCGATATATTTCCCAGCGGCCACACCGCCAACGCCGTCGTGACCTGGGGAATCCTCGCGTATCTGGCCTCCACGCCGAGGGCCCGCCGCTGGCTGTCCGCCGTCTCCGCGGTGGTCTCGCTCGGCGTCGGCCTCACCACCGTCTACCTCGGTACGCACTGGCTGAGCGACGTGGTGCTGGGCTGGGCGGCGGGTCTGCTCGTCCTGCTGGCGCTGCCGTGGTGCGAGCCGCTGATCGCCCGCGCCGAGATCGCGATCTTCACCCTGCGCGACCGTCTGCGCGAACGCCGCAGCGGCGCGCTCCCGGTTCCGGCCGCGCCGGTGGCCGTTCCGGTGCCGGTCGCAGCAGGCGCCGCCGCCTCCGCCCAGGAGGAGGCAGCCGGCCCCCGCGAGACGGCCACCGCGGCCCGTCCGCCGCGCGCACCGGTCTATCTGGCCCCCGGCCCGCACACCACCCGCTCGGAGCGCACCCCGGTCACCCCGGCCGGCAGCCGCCGGCCACCGCACTCCGACCGCCTCCCCCGCGGTGCCACGACGTCGACGGCCCGCCCCCTGACCGGGGGCTGACCCGCACGGATCCGCCTCACGGCGGCGGGGCCCGGTACGCACTCCCGGCCCATGCACACAGGCTCCGCTTCCCGACGTCGGGAAGCGGGGCCTGTGCCGTCTGCTCGGGACCTCACGTGTGCGGCGGCGCCGCCGGGCGGCTCAGCCCTTCCAGGCGCGGGCCACCCGCCCCTCCCGCACCTCGAAGTTCAACCGGCCGAAGCGGTACTCCATGGTGATGATCGTCCCCGGCTCCAGCGAGCGCACCGTCGACCACCCCCGCTCGCGCGCGAGCCGCTCGGCCTGCGCGGCCTCGAGACCGACGTATCCGTCCGGGCTGTCCTGCGGCTCCGCTGGCGGAGTGGGGTTCGGTGCCATGCCGCCACGCTAGGCCGCCGGGCGAGCTCCCGGGAACCCCGTACGGGAGGTGCGGATCACTGCGGTCACGCTTCTGTCACAGGATCACGACACGCGTTTCGGCCTAACCCCGTCACACGTACGAGCGATTTCGTACATCTTGTTCATGCATTCGAACGCGATTTCCGCACGGCGTCCGAACGCTTCGAAAAACCCTGCGAAAAGCGTCCGCGGCGCCTTATCCGAAACCGTCGGAACCCGTTCCATTCCGATTGCCGACGCGCTCGGCGGAGCTGACTGCCCGTAGGAAATACACGGGTCCTCCACATGTCCCGCCGGCGCCGCCGGCCGGTCCTCGGTCCGGTGCTGCGGCGCCGGCCGGGAGAGTCCGCAGGGGTCCGAGGGGGCCCTCGGGGGCCGGGCGGCCGTCAGGGGCGCACCGCCGGCGCCGGGTCACCTGCCCCGTGTCCCGGGCCGCGCGGCCCGGGCCAGAGCAGCGTCGAGCCGGTCACGGGCGGTCCTGATCGCGTCGTTCAGCTCCACGGGTTCCAGCACCTCGAACTCGAGGCCCGCCATCATCACGTGGATCACCATCACATCGAGACTCGCGGCTCCCGTGCGCAGCACACAGGCCCCCTCCCCGTCGGGCTCCAGCGTGCCCGCCGAGGGCGAGACGCGTTCGGCGGCCTCGGCCAGGGGCGCCAGCAGCCGGACGGCGGCCCGGACGGCGTACGCGTGCGTGGAGACGCCCTCGGAGACGTACCCGGCGAGGTCCTCGGCGGGCGGCTCGCGCGGGTCGAAGCGCGGGCCGTGCGGCGGCCTCGGGATCAGCCGGTCCACCCGGAACGTGCGCCAGTCCGCCCGGTCGAGATCCCAGGCGACCAGGTACCAGCGGCGCTCGGTGCACACCAGGCGGTGGGGTTCGACCGTGCGGCGGGTCTCGCCGCCGTAGTGTCCCCGGTAGTCGAAGCGCAGCCGCTCCGCGTCCCGGCAGAGATGGGCGAGTTCGGTGAGGAGGCCCGGGTCCACGGCGGAGGACTGCGGGCCGCGCAGCATCGGCACCGTGAAGGCGTTCAGGGCGCCCACCCGCCGGCGCAACCGGTGCGGCAGCACCTGCTCCAGCTTGGCCAGCGCCCGTACCGAGGTCTCGCCGATGCCCTCGATGCCCTGCCCTGCCGCCGTCCGCAGCCCCACGGCGACGGCGACGGCCTCGTCGTCGTCCAGCAGCAGCGGCGGCAACTCGGCCCCGGCGCCCAGCTGATAGCCGCCGCCCGTGCCGGGAGTCGCGTTGACCGGGTAACCCAGTTCGCGCAGTCTTTCCACGTCCCGGCGCACCGTGCGCGCGGTGACGCCGAGCCGGTCGGCGAGCTGAGTGCCGGACCATTCGCGGTGGGCCTGGAGCAGGGAGAGCAGACGCAGCAGTCGGGCGGAGGTCTCCAGCATGCGCCCAGTGTGTCTCACGGCGGACGTGCCTGAGGCGCGTGCCGCAGGCGCCGGACGCCGTCAGGGCCCGGGGAACGGCCCCGTCCCGTCCTCGGACCGGACGGGGCCGTCGTGTCCCGGAGGGGGAGCGGCTCAGAGCACGAGGCGCTGTCCGGGCACGATCAGGTCGGGGTCGCCGCCCACGACGGTCCTGTTGGCGGCGTAGACGCGCTGCCACGTCATGCCGTGCCGGGCCCCGATGGTGCTGAGGGTGTCGCCCTCGCGGACGGTGTAGTCGCCGCGGGAGGAGCCGCGGGAGGCCTGCTCGCCCGAACGGTCACCGGTGTCGGACGAGCCCCGGCCGGACGTCGAGGAACCGGACGCAGAGGAACCCGAGCCCGAACCGGACTTCCAGGAGCTCGCCTTCTTCGAGGAGTCCGACGTCCCGGCGGACTTCGCGGAACCGGAGGAATGCGACGACTTCGAGGAACCGGAGGAGGAGCTCGAGCCGTCCGCGGACGAACCGGCGCCCGGTGCGCTGCCGGAGGCTCCGGCGCGCGCCGAGCAGGTGGGCCACGCGCCCCACCCCTGCGCGTTCTGCACCTTCGCCGCGATGGAGATCTGCTGTGCCTTACTCGCCTTGTCGGCGGTGGACGCGTAGGCGCCGCCGCCGAACGCGCGCCAGGTGCCGGCGGAGAACTGCAGCCCGCCGTAGTACCCGTTGCCGGTGTTGATGTGCCAGTCGCCGCCGCTCTCGCACTGGGCGATGCGGTCCCACACCCCGCTGTCGGCCGCTGCGGCCTCGCCGGTCGCGGACAGCAGTCCGAGGGGGGCGAGAAGTACCGCCCCGGCGAGGACCGCCGTCTTGCGCGACGACTTGCGGGTGCGGATATCGGCACATTCGGACATGTAGATCCCTCTCTACGAACCCGGGCTCCCCCGGGACGGGGCACGTCTGCCGCACAGTGGCGCGGTCGTCGTGCTCCGTCCCGTCCGCCGGCGGTCGTGCTGCGCGATGTCTGGCCGCGCGGCCGGCGGACGTTCCCGAGCGGTGCTCGTTGCACACGGCGGAGCAATCTAGGGATGCTGACGAGTCGTTATCAACCAACTCACCTCCGCCCCAGGCCACTTGCCGGTTACCGTAGGTATCGGCGATTTTCGGCCACCTGTTTCGTCCCCTCATTTCCCGCTTTGTCGACCGGAGACCTCGGTCGACTGTGAGCCAGCTCACCGGATCAACTTCCGTGACCTCTCCGTTACTTGACAGGGAGTGTCCGATTCCGCACCCTAAGTGACCTTGCGCGCAGGATGGTTCGATTCCGTTCGCCCTGCAGCGTGACTCCCGCCACAGATCGCCCGTTGTCTTCTTCATGAGCCGGGGACCCGCCCGGACCACGAGCCGGGGCCACCCGGACTCGCCCCAGCACCGCATCCGAGGGAGCCCCCGTGCCGCGCATGCTCGACGTCAGCGACGAGGTTCGCGCCGAGATCGGCGACGAAGAAGCCGACCGGCTGCTCGCCGGAGACAACGCCCCGGGCAGTTACGACTGCACGTCCTGCCGCACCCCGGGCGACTCCGACAACGAGCGCACCAGCACCGTCCTGTTCATCGGGGACGAGACCGCCGTCCTCGCCTTCGCCCACTCCACCTGCCTGCCCTCGCAGGTCGTCCAGGTCACCGAGGAGCAGCTGCAGGGCGCGGTCCGTTCCATCAACGGCGACTCGGCCGACCTGGACGCCGGCAAGGTCACCCCCGAGCAGGCCGTGCTCGGCGTGACCAGCGGACTCGTCCTGATCGCCGGGGAGTTGCACCCGGCCCTGGTCGTCGAGCCGACCGCGCCCATCGTGCGGCCCGGCACCACCGGCGCCGGCGACGACTTCCTGCCGCTGCTCATCGAGCAGGGCTTCATGCCGCTCTCCCAGCTGGCCGAGGTGCCGCCGGTGCAGCACGGCTGGTCGGTGCTGCTGGCCATGGGCCAGCTGCACGCGGTGCTGCAGCCCTCGGCGAACGGCGGCCAGCCGGTCGCCTGGTGGCAGGCGCACCAGCCGCTGCAGGTGACGGAGGGATGGCGCGCCGCCGCCAACAAGCACCAGCAGGTGCTGATGTTCGCGGCCCCCGTCGGGTCGATCGGCCGTCAGCCCCGTGAGGACCTGCTGCGGGACGCGCTCGACAAGGCCGCCGCGGGCGGGCAGTTGGTCGGGGCTGCCCTGCCGCTCGCCGGAACCTGAGGTCTGCGGGGCGCGTGCCCCGCACGCGGTCCCGCGCCACGCACGTCCCGCCACGCACGTCCCGCGCCACGTACGGCGGGCGTGCGGACGTGCGTCGGCGTGCGGCCGTGCGGGGCTCACGCGCCCGACGGCACGCCGTCCGGCCGCATCCCTTGATGTCCGACCTCGTTTGGACATACGTGCACACCTACGACGTTCCCCGCCGCCCGTCCTTCCCGTCGATCCCCTCCGCGCGACCGGCTCAGGACGCGCAGGGCGGCCCATCGGCCACGCCGATCTACGACGCGCTCTACGCCGAGTACGTCAAGACGTTCCGCTCGCTGCCGGGCGACCGCAGCGGCGAGGACAACCTGGGGTTCACCGCGTTCGGGAACATCCCGCACCACACCAGCTCGTACCCGGCCCCCCGCCCGGGGTCGTTCAGCAGCTCGTACAGCGCCTACAGCGCCGGGGCGCAGAGCGCGCGGCACGGGAACGGGCAGCAGACGCCGTCGCAGTGGCAGCGGGTCGGGCAGATCGGCGGCCAGCAGCACCAGCCCACCGCGATGCACCACGTCCCGGCGCTGCCGCCGGCCCCCCGCAGGACCTTCTGACGGGGCCGGACACGCCCGGAGGGCGGCGCCCGTCACAGGCGCCGCCCTCCGCTCGGTCCTGCCCGGCTGCCGCCGCCGGGCTACTTCTTCTTCGTGCCGCGCTTCTCGCGCACCCGCACCGAGATGTGGATCGGGGTGCCCTCGAAGCCGAACTCCTCGCGCAGCCGGCGCTCGATGAAGCGCCGGTAGCCCGCCTCGATGAAGCCGGAGGCGAAGAGGACGAACCGCGGCGGCTTGGTGCCGGCCTGGGTGCCGAAGAGGATGCGCGGCTGCTTGCCGCCCCGCACCGGGTGCGGGTGCGCGGCGACCAGCTCGCCGAGGAAGGCGTTCAGGCGGCCCGTGGGAACGCGGGTCTCCCAGCCGGCCAGCGCCGTCTCGATCGCCGGGACCAGCTTCTCCATGTGGCGGCCGGTGCGCGCCGAGACGTTCACCCGGGGGGCCCACGCCACCTGGGCGAACTCGGTCTCGATCTCCCGCTCCAGGTAGTAGCGGCGCTCCTCGTCGAGGGTGTCCCACTTGTTGTAGGCGATGACGAGGGCCCGGCCCGCGTCGACGGCCATGGTGACGATGCGCTGGTCCTGCACCGAGATCGACTCGGAGGCGTCGATGAGGATGACCGCCACCTCGGCCTTCTCGACGGCGGCGGCGGTACGCAGCGAGGCGTAGTAGTCGGCGCCCTGCTGGAGGTGGACGCGCTTGCGGATACCGGCCGTGTCGACGAACTTCCAGGTGACGCCGCCGAGTTCGATCAGCTCGTCCACCGGGTCCCGGGTGGTGCCCGCGATCTCGTTGACGACGACGCGCTCCTCGTTCGCCACCTTGTTCAGCAGCGAGGACTTGCCGACGTTCGGGCGGCCGATGAGCGCGATCCGGCGGGGGCCGCCGACCGCGGCGCCGAAGGTCTGCGCCGGGGCCTCCGGCAGGGCCTCCAGGACGGCGTCCAGCATGTCGCCCGTGCCGCGGCCGTGCAGCGCGGAGATCGGGTGCGGCTCGCCGAGGCCCAGGGACCACAGGTAGGCCGCGTCGGCCTCGGCGCTCGGGCCGTCGACCTTGTTGGCGGCCAGGACGACGGGCTTGCCGGCCTTGCGCAGCAGCCGTACGACCGCCTCGTCGGTGTCGGTGGCGCCGACCTTGGCGTCCACGACGAAGACGACGGCGTCGGCGGCCTCGATCGCGTACTCGGCCTGCGCGGCCACGGAGGCGTCGATGCCGAGGACGTCCTGCTCCCAGCCGCCGGTGTCGACCAGCTTGAAGCGGCGGCCCGACCACTCGGCCTCGTAGGTGACGCGGTCGCGGGTGACGCCCGGCTTGTCCTCGACGACGGCCTCACGGCGGCCGATGATGCGGTTCACCAGGGTCGACTTGCCGACATTGGGGCGGCCGACGACGGCGAGCACGGGCAGCGGCCCGTGACCGGCCTCCTCGATGGCCCCCTCGACGTCCTCGATGTCGAAGCCCTCGACGGCGGCGAGCTCCATGAACTCCGCGTACTCGGCGTCACCGAGCGCCCCGTGATCGTGCTCGAAGGCATCCGAGCCGTCGGGCTGGCTGTGGTCGTTCATGAAGTCCGTACCTCGTCGTTCCATCGTGGTGATCGGTGGAGCGCCCCGTTCGTCCGGGTTGATCCACTACTCGGTCATTCAGTGTCGCTCAGCGCCCGGTCAGGCGCCTGGCGTTTTCCAGGTGGGCGGCCAGCCGTATCTGGATCCGTGCGGTCGCCTCGTCCAGTGCCTTGCGGGTCCTTCGGCCGCTTCCGTCGCCGGCGTCGAACGGGTCTCCGAAGACGACGTCGACGCGGGAGCGCAGCGGGGGCAGCGCCTTGACCAGCCGTCCGCGGCGCTCCGTGCTTCCCAGCACGGCGACGGGCACGATCGGCGCCCCGCCGCGCACCGCGAAGTAGGCGAGCCCGGCGCGCAGGGCGGCGAAGTCGCCCTCGCCCCGGGTGCCCTCCGGGAAGATCCCGAGGACCCCGCCGTTGCCGAGCACCCCCAGCGCACGGGTGATGGCGGTGCGGTCGGTGGTGTCCCGGTCGACCTTGAGCTGGCCGATGCCGGTCAGGAAGGGGTCCAGCGGGCCGATGAACGCCTCTTTCTTGATCAGGAAGTGCGTGGGCCGCGGGGCCACGCCCATCACCATCGGTCCGTCGATGTTGTGGGAGTGGTTGATCGCGAAGATCAGCGGGCCGCTCGCCGGCACCTTCCAGGCGCCCAGCACGCGCGGCTTCCACAGCCCGTACATCAGGCCGACGCCGATGCGCCGGCCTACCTCGGCGCCCTTCTCGGAGGGCACGGACGGCTGAGTCACTTCGCGGCCCGATTCTCCTCGACGAGGGTCACCACGCGCTCGATGACCTGGGTGAGCGTCAGCTCGGTGGTGTCCACCTCGACGGCGTCGCCGGCCTTGGCGAGCGGGGAGGTCTTGCGGGAGGAGTCGGCCGCGTCCCGCCTGATCAGCGCCTCACGGGTGCTGTGCAGGTCCGCGCCCTTCAGCTCGCCGCTGCGGCGGGCCGCGCGGGCCTCCGGGGAGGCGGTGAGGAAGACCTTCAGATCGGCGTCGGGCAGCACGGTCGTGCCGATGTCGCGCCCCTCCACGACGATGCCCTGCTCGGCGGAGGCCGCCAGCGAGCGCTGCAGCTCGGTGATCCGGGACCGCACCTCCGGCACGGCGCTCACCGCGCTGACCTTGGAGGTGACCTCCTGGGTGCGGATCGGTCCGGCGACGTCGACGCCGTCGACCGTGATGGTCGGGGCGGCCGGGTCGGTGCCGGAGAGGATCTCGGGCTTGCCGGCGACGGCCGCGATCGCCGTCGGGTCCTCGATGTCGATCCCGTTGGTCACCATCCACCACGTGATCGCCCGGTACTGGGCGCCGGTGTCCAGGTAGCTCAGCCCGAGCCGGGCGGCCACGGCCTTGGAGGTGCTCGACTTGCCCGTGCCGGAGGGGCCGTCTATGGCGACAATCACGGGCTGGGCGGCGCCGTTTTCCACGGGGGGACACCTTCCTGGTGCGAGGCGGTGGATGTGCGGGGCGCGACTGTGCCCCGTACCAGGTTACCGGCCGCAGGTCACTCGTCCGGCCGCGCCTTCTCCGCCCCGCCCGGCGCCGCCGCGTCACGCCGCCGCCCACACCCCCGCCCTCGCTCCCCGCCACGGCCCGCGGCGCCCGGCCCGGGACCGCATGGCGGTCCGCCGGCTACTGGCGGATGGCCCAGCCCCTCTCCCGCAACGCCGACGACAGCGGCGCCGCGGACTTCGGCTCGACCATCAGCTGCACGAGACCCGCCTGCTGCCCCGTGGCGTGCTCGATGCGGACGTCCTCGATGTTCACGCCGGCCTGTCCGGCGTCGGCGAAGATGCGGGCCAGCTGCCCGGGCTGGTCGTCGATCAGCACGGCGACGATCTCGTAGGCCCGCGGAGCGGCCCCGTGCTTGCCGGGGACCCGCACCTGGCCCGCGTTGCCCCGGCGCAGCACGTTCTCCACACCGTCGGCGCCTACACGGCGCTCGGCGTCGTCGGACGACTGCAGGGCCCGCAGCGCCTGCACCGTCTCCTCCAGGTCGGCGGCGACCTCGGTGAGCAGGTCGGCCACCGGTCCGGGGTTCGCGGACAGGATGTCGATCCACATCCGGGGGTCGGAGGCCGCGATCCGGGTGACGTCCCGGATGCCCTGCCCGCACAGCCGCACGGCGGCCTCCTCGGCGTTCTCCAGACGCGCCGCGACCATGCTGGAGACGAGGTGCGGCATGTGGGAGACGAGGGCGACGGCGCGGTCGTGGGCGTCGGCGTCCATGACCACGGGGACGGCCCGGCAGTGCGAGACCAGCTCCAGGGCGAGGTTCAGCACCTCGGTGTCGGTGTCCCGGGTCGGCGTCAGCACCCAGGGGCGTCCCTCGAAGAGGTCGCCGGTCGCGGCCAGCGGTCCGGACTTCTCCCGGCCCGACATGGGGTGGCTGCCGATGTACGCCGACAGGTCGAGGCCGAGGGCCTGCAGCTCACGGCGCGGGCCGCCCTTGACGCTGGCCACGTCGAGGTAGCCGCGGGCCAGCCCCCGGCGCATCGCGTCGGCGAGCACGCCGGCCACATGGGCGGGCGGGGCGGCGATGATCGCGAGGTCGACCGGCCCCTGCGGCTCCTCGTCGGTGCCGGCGCCTAGCGCGGCGGCCGTACGGGCCTGCTCGGGATCATGGTCGGCGAGGTGGACGACGACGCCCCGCTGGGCGAGGGCCAGGGCGGCGGACGTGCCGATCAGCCCGGTTCCGATGACGAGCGCGGTCCTCACTGGGCGATGTCCTTGCGCAGGGCGGCCGCGGCGCCGAGGTAGACGTGGCTGATCTCGGCACGCGGGGTGTCCGACTCGACGTGCGCGAGTATCCGCACCACCCGTGGCATGGCGCCCTCGATGTCGAGTTCCTGGGCGCAGATCAGCGGCACGTCCACGATGCCCAGCTTGCGGGCGGCGGCCGCAGGGAAGTCGCTGTGCAGGTCGGGCGTGGCCGTGAACCAGATGCTGATCAGGTCGTCGGCGCTGAGCGCGTTGCGTTCCATGACGGCGGTGAGAAGGGCGCCGACCTGCTCGTCCATGTGGCCGGCGTCGTCCCGCTGAAGTTGGACGGCTCCCCGGACCGCTCGTACCGCCACGGCGCTGCTCCTTGCTGAAGTGCTGGACTACGGCTCCTGCTGCATCCAGCGTAGTCAGACGGCGTGGGTACGGTGCGCGCAGCCCGCGTGCCGAGACGGCCGCACCCCCGTACGCCCTTTACGGCGGGTGCGGCCCGCGGTGTCATGGCAATCTGACCGCAGGCACTCTGACCGCAGGCACTCTGACCGCAGGCACTCTGACCGCAGGACACCCGCATCGGGGAAGGCCCGACATGAAGCGTCCCGGACCCCTGCTCACCCTCCTCGCGGGGCTGGTGCTCGCCCTGTTCCTGCTGACGCTCAACGCGACGACGGGCACGAAGTCGGCCTCCTCCTACCAGGAGCAGTCGCCCGGCCCGACCCCCGCCCGCGGCTCGGCCTCCCCCACGCCCTCGCCGGCCCCCTCCCGCTCCCGGCCCGCCGACGCCGACTACGCCGGGCGCACGGACGACGACGCGGCGGCGATCGCCGTCTCCGTCCGCGGCGGCCGGGCGATCGCGTACTTCTGCGACGGCCGCACCCAGGAGTCGTGGCTCAAGGGCGACGTGGAGGACGACGGGGCCCTGCGGCTCACCGGCGGACACGGCGCGAAGCTGGAGGGCACGCTCGAGGACGGCAAGAAGATCGACGGCACGGTCGAGGTCGGCGGAACGCGCCACGCCTTCACCGCGGACCGGGCGAAGAAGCCGTCGGGGCTGTGGCGGGCGACTGCCACCGTGCGCTCCGCGAAGATCGACGGCGGCTGGATCGTCCTGAAGGACGGCAGTCAGGTCGGCGTCGTCACCCGGGACGGCGAGCCCTCGCCCGCTCCCCGCATCGACCCGGGGACCGGTGCGGTGACGATCGACGGACAGCGGCTCACGGCCCGCCCCGCAACCCCCTGACCCCCTGACCTTCTTTCGAGCAGGGAGCGACCATGACCGTCGACCCGAACGCCGCCACCCAGGGCTTCCCCGGCCCCGAGCCCGCACCGCGCGGTCCGCGTCCGGCGCGCTACCTGGTCCCGGCGCTCGTCGCCGCCGCGGTGGCGCTCGCCCTCGGCGTGTACGGCCGTGTGCACGACCCGGCCGGGACGGCCTTCAACCTGGCCGGCTTCAGCAGCACCGGCGCGGTGAAGTCCTGGCTGGCGTCGGCCGCGATGCTCTTCGCGCTGGTGCAGCCGGTCTCGGCGCTGATGCTGTACGGGAAGCTGCCGGGGCCCGCCTGGTCCGGCACGCTGCACCGCTGGTCGGGCCGCGCGGCCTTCCTGATCGCCGTCCCGGTTGCGGTGCACTGCCTGTACGCGCTTGGCTGGCAGACGTACGAATCGCGCGTGATGTGGCACTCCGTCCTGGGTTGCTTCTTCTTCGGTGCTTTCAGTGCCAAGATGCTGCTGCTCCGCTGGGAGCGACTCCCGGGATGGCTGCTGCCGCTCGTCGGCGGACTCGTCTTCGCCGTGCTGACGGTCGTCTGGCTGACCTCGGCCCTCTGGTTCTTCCGCACGTTCGGAGTGACGACATGACTTCCCCCGCGACACGACGCACGGTCCTCCTGGCGACGGGCGGCGCGGCAGCGGCGCTCACCGTGGGCTGCAGCCAGTACGGCGACGACAGCTCGTCGTCCAAGAAATCCACGAACGCCTCCGCCGGCCAGGAGCTCTCGAAGACGAGCGACATCCCCGTCGGCGGCGGCAAGATCTTCGCCGACGAGAAGGTCGTCGTCACACAGCCGACGAAGGACGACTTCAAGGCGTTCTCCGCGATCTGCACCCATCAGGGCTGCACGGTCGCCACCGTCGCCGACGGTCTGATCCACTGCCCCTGCCACCAGAGCGAGTTCCGCATCGCGGACGGCTCGGTGGCCCGCGGCCCGGCGCCGAAGCCGCTGCCCGCCGAGCAGATCACCGTCGTGGGCGGCGCGATCCGCCTGGCCTGAACCCGGTCCGCCCCATGTCGGCCGTCCCGAAGCCGGCCGTCCCCATGTCGGCCATCCCGACGCCGGCCGTCCCGATGGCGGGGGTGCCGCCGGCCAGCGCGGTCAGGGGGAGGGCCGTCCGGGCCGTCTCACGGACCCGGGCTCGGTCCAGCGCCTTCAGCGGTGGCCGACCCGATGTGGGCCGACCGCGCCCGGGCCGGGTCGTCGGCTCACTGGTCCCACAGCGCCCCGAGCGTCATCAGTTCGCCGTGGTACTCGATCCGGTCCGCCCACGCCGTGGGCCAGGCGTCCGCGCCGGCGTGCGCGCCCGCGAAGGCGCCCGCGAGGCAGGCGATGGAGTCGGAGTCGCCCGACGAGCAGGCGGCCCGCCGCAGCACGGTCACCGGCTCGTCGGGGAAGAGCAGGAAACACAGCAGACCGGCGGCCATGGCCTCCTCGGCGATCCACCCCTCCCCCGCGGCGAGACACGGGTCGGTCTCGGGCGAGGGGCGGCGCAGCGTCTCCTGGAGCCGCTCCAGCACGGCGAGGCACTCGTCCCAGCCGCGCGTGATGAAGTGCTCCGGGCTCGGGTCCTGGCTGCGGGTCCACAGGTCGCCGAGCCAGCGATGGTGGTAGCGGGAGCGGTTGTCGAGGGCGTACGAGCGCAGCAGCCCGACCAGCGCGGCGGGGTCGGCGCCCTGTGTGAGCAGCCGGACGGCGTGCGCGGTGAGGTCGGAGGCGGCGAGCGCGGTGGGATGCCCGTGGGTGAGGGCGGACTGGAGCTGGGCGGCGCCGGCCCGCTGCTCGTCGCTGAGGCCGGGGACGAGCCCGAGCGGGGCGACGCGCATGTTGGCGCCGCAGCCCTTGGAGCCGATCTGACTGGCGTCCTGCCACAGCCGCGCGTCGTCCTCGAGGAGATCGCACGCGGTCAGGCACGTACGCCCCGGGGCCCGGTTGTTGTCGGGTGACCGGTTCCAGGCCACGAACTCCTTGCGCAGCTGCGGCACCAGGGAGGTCGGCACGAGCAGCCCGCGGTCCATGGCGGTCCGCAGGGCGCGCCCGACCGCCAGGGTCATCTGGGTGTCGTCGGAGACGAAGGCGCGCCCCGGGAGCTCCATCTCCCGCCAGGGCCCGCACTTCGCGAGGATCGACGGGACGTCGTTGAACTCGGTCGGAAACCCGAGCGCGTCCCCGAGGGCGAGTCCCAGCAGGGATCCGGTGGCGCGCTTTCGGACGGTGGTCGAGGTGGTCATGCGGAACGTCCTTCCCGGGGCGGTCGCAGCAGGGGCGGGTGGAGCGCGGTGGCGGCCCCCGCCCGGTAGAGGGCGGCGGGTTTGCCGCGGCCGCCGGTGAGGCGCGCGCCGCCGGGAACGGGCTCGACGAAGCCCGGGGTGGCGAGCACCTTGCGGCGGAAGTTGGGCCGGTCGAGGCCGGTCCCCCACACGGTCTCGTAGACCTGCTGAAGCTCCCCCAGGGTGAACTCGGGCGGGCAGAAGGCGGTCGCGAGGCAGGTGTACTCGAGCTTGGCGCCGACCCGGTCGTGGGCGTCCGCCAGGATCCGGTCGTGGTCGAAGGCGAGCGGCTCGACGTCGTCGTACGGCTGCCAGCGCGCCTGGACCGCGTCGCCGCCGCCCATCGGCTCGGGCGCGTCGGGCAGCAGGGCGGCGAAGGCGACGGAGACGACCCGCATCCGGGGGTCACGGCCGGGCTCGCTGTAGGTGCGCAGCTGCTCGAGGTGCAGGCCGGAGACGTCCTTCAGACCGGTCTCCTCGGCGAGTTCGCGCCGGGCGGCCGTCTCCGCGGACTCGTCCGGCAGCACGAAGCCGCCGGGCAGCGCCCACCGGCCGGCGTACGGCTCCTGGCCGCGCTCGACGAGCAGCACGTGCAGGGCGCCCGCGCGGAGCGTGAGGACGGCGAGATCGACGGTGACGGCGAAGGGCTCGTGGGCGTACTTGTCGTAAGCGCGCTCGTCGTCGGCGCGCCGGCCGCCGGTGTCCTCGTCGGTGGCGCGCCGGTCGTCGGTGTGCTTGTCGGTGGCGCGCCGGTCGTGGCCCTGCATGACGAACACCCCCTCTTAATAGTCACCACGACTATAAAAAGGGGGTGCCCTCCCGCACAAGCCCCGGGGTCAGGGATTCGCGGCCCGGGCCTAGAGGTCGACTTCCTGCATCAGCATGCCGACCTCGGTGTTGGACAGCCGGCGCAGCCAGCCCGACTTCTGGTCGCCCAGGGTGATCGGCCCGAAGGCGACGCGCACCAGCTTGTCGACCGGGAAGCCGGCCTCGGCCAGCATCCGGCGCACGATGTGCTTGCGGCCCTCGTGCAGGGTCACCTCGACCAGGTAGTTCTTGCCGGTCTGCTCGACGACCCGGAAGTGGTCCGCCTTCGCGTACCCGTCCTCCAGCTGGATGCCGTCCTTGAGCTTCTTGCCCAGGTCACGCGGGATGGGACCCACGATGTGCGCGAGATAGACCTTCTTCACCCCGTACTTGGGGTGGGTCAACCGGTGCGCCAGCTCACCGTGGTTGGTCAGCAGGATGACGCCCTCGGTCTCGGTGTCGAGCCGGCCGACGTGGAACAGCCGCGTCTCGCGGTTGGTCACGTAGTCGCCGAGGCACTGCCGGCCCTCGTTGTCCTCCATCGTGGAGACGACGCCGGCCGGCTTGTTCAGCGAGAAGAACTGGTACGTCTGCGTGGCGACGGTCAGGCCGTCGACCTTGACCTCGTCCTTCTCCGGGTCGACCCGCTTGCCCTGCTCCAGGACGATCTCGCCGTTGACCTCGACCCTGGCCTGCTCGATCAGCTCCTCGCAGGAGCGCCGGGAGCCGTAGCCCGCGCGCGCGAGGATCTTCTGCAGACGCTCGCCCTCCTGCTCGGCGCCCGGGAAGGTCTTGGGCGTCCTGACGTCCTTCTTGCCCGCGTACCGCTCGCGGTTGCGCTCCTCGGCCCGCGCCTCGTACTCCCGCGAGGTCGCCGGCACCCAACGGCCGCGCCCGGTGCCCTGCCCCTGCTTGGGGCCGCCCTTGGCGCCGCCGCGCGCGGAGGCGCCGCGCCCGGACTTCGGACCCTCGTGGGTGCCGCCGGGACCCACGTCGTAGCGGCGCTCCTCCGGGCGCGGGTTCTTCGGCCTGGCGCCCTGCTGGTCGTCGCGGCCGCCGCCGGCGCCGCGGGAATTACCGCGGCCACCGCCACTCGCGCCGCGGCCACCGCCGCTCCCGCCGCGACCACCGCTGCTCCCGCCGCGGCCGCCGCTGTTGCCACCACGGCTCCCGCCGTTGTTTCCGCTGCTGTTCCTGCCGCTGCTGCTTCGCATCAAAGTTCCGTCTTGTCGTCTGCGTCCTCGGAATCCGGAGCGTCCGGATCGAACGACGGCACGCCCTCCTGGGTCTCGGCCTCGATCGCCTCCGCCTCAGGCAGGAAGGGCGCGAGCTCCGGGAGCTCGTCCAGACCGCGCAGGCCCATCCGCTCCAGGAAGTAGTTCGTCGTCACGTACAGGATCGCACCTGTTTCGGGTTCCGCGCCCGCCTCCTCCACCAGACCGCGCTGGAGCAGGGTGCGCATCACACCGTCGCAGTTCACTCCGCGCACCGCGGAGACCCTGCTGCGGCTGACCGGCTGGCGGTAGGCCACGACCGCCAGGGTCTCCAGCGCCGCCTGGGTGAGCCGGGCCTGCTGGCCGTCCAGGACGAAGCCCTCGACGGCCGCCGCGAACTCCGGCCGGGTGTAGAAACGCCAGCCGCCCGCGACGAGCCTCAGCTCGAAACCGCGCCCCTGCACGGTGTACTCGTCGGCCAGCTCGCGCAGCGCGTCCGCGACGCTGCGCCGCGGCCGCTGGAGGATCTTCGCGAGATGCTCCTCGGTCGCGGGCTCGTCGACGACCATCAGGACGGCCTCCAGAGCCGGCTTGAGGTCCAGTGCCGCGACGGTCTCCTCGCTCACGTCTTCGTCTCCTTCCCGGGCTCCTCGGCAGGCCGGTCGAACTCGTCGGTGACCCTGGGCTGCGCGTCCCCGTCCCCACCGGTCCAGCGCACCAGCAGCTCACCGAGCGCGGTCTCCTGGTCGAGGGCGACGGCCTTCTCCCGGTACAGCTCCAGCAGCGCGAGAAAGCGGGCGACCACGGTGAGGGTGTCGTCGGTGTCCGCCACGAGCGCCCCGAAACTGGCCTCGCCGAGTTCACGCAGCCGTGCGACGACGATCCCGGCCTGCTCCTGCACGCTCACCAACGGGGCGTGGATGTGGTCGACGTACACCTGCGGCTTGGCCCTCGGCTGCATCGCCTTGACCGCGAGTCTCGCGAACCCTTCCGCGCCGATGCTGATGACCACCTCGGGCAGCAGCTCGGCGTGATGCGGCTCGAGCCCGACCGTGCGTGGGTAGCGGCGGCCCTCACTCTCCAGCCGGTGCGTGAAGATGTCGGCGATCTGCTTGTAGGCGCGGTACTGCAGCAGACGGGCGAAGAGCAGGTCCCGCGCCTCCAGCAGCGCCAGGTCGGCCTCGTCCTCGACCTCGGCGGCGGGCAGCAGCCGCGCCGCCTTCAGATCGAGCAGCGTGGCCGCGACGACCAGGAACTCGGTCGTCTGGTCCAGGTCCCAGTCGGGGCCCATCGCCCTGATGTGCGCCATGAACTCGTCGGTGACCTTCGACAGCGCGACCTCGGTGACGTCCAGCTTGTGCTTGGAGATCAGCTGGAGCAGCAGGTCGAAGGGACCCTCGAAGTTGGCGAGCCGAACCTTGAAGACACCGTCGGGCACCCCCGCCCCCGCCCCCGCGGACACGGAACCCGCAGGGTCGGCTCCCGGGGCGGCGGTTTCCGCGGCGGGTCTTGCGGGCGCGACGGCTCGTGAAGCGGCGGCACCCGGGGCAGCGGAGCCCGGAGCAGCGGCGCCCGGAGCGGCGACGACCGGGGCAGTGGCGACCGGGGCAGCGGAGCCCGGAGCGGCGACGACCGGGGCAGCAGCACCCGGAGCAACGGCACCCGGAGCGGCAGCGACCGAGGCAGCACCCGGGGCGGCGACGACCGGAGCAACCGGTTCCGCACCTCTTTCCGGGCCCCGGGTGAGCGCATGCGGGACAACCGGTTCCCGGTCTGTTTCCGGTTCCGGCGCGACGGGTTCTGCGGTAAGCGGTTCCGCACCCGTTTCCCGTTCCGGGGCTGCGGCATCGAGCGCAACCGGTTCCGCACCCGTTTCCGGCTCAAGAGCGGCGGAATCAGCGGCAACCGGTTCCGGGCCCGTTTCCGGTTCCGGCGCGACGGGTTCTGCGGTAAGCGGTTCCGCACCCGATTCCCGTTCCGGGGCTGCGGCATCGAGCGCAACCGGTTCCGCACCCGTTTCCGGCTCAAGAGCGGCGGAATCAGCGGCAACCGGTTCCGGGGCCACCTCCACGGCAGCCGGTTCCGGAACCGTTTCCGCTGCGGCCGAGTCCGTTGCGACGGGCTGGGCCCCGGGCTCCGGACCGGCGGGTGCCGGGCCCGGTCCCCGCCCCAGCGCACGTCGGCGGCCGGCTGCTGCGCCGGGGCCGGGGACGGAGGCGTTGTTCGAGGTCATGGCCCTCGCAGGCTACCGCTACCGCCCGCGAAGTCGTCGTACGAGGATGCTGGCGTCCCCGCGGCTTTCCAGGTCGGCGAGGACCACGGCGACCGCCTCGCGGACGATGCGCCCCCGGTCCACGGCGAGCCCGTGCTCTCCCCGGAGCACGAGACGGGCGTGCTCCAGATCCATGAGCTCCTCGGCGGAGACATAGACGGTGATCTTCTCGTCGTGCCGTTCGCGGCCGCTGGGCCGGCGGGACGCCTGCCGGCCACGCTTGCGCGTCTGGTCGTCGGCGGAGGCAGAACCTTCCTGCGCGCCCTGGCGGCGCTCGGCACGCTCCCCGGGAGCGCCTCGGGTGCGGGACTCCCCGGCGTCGGTCTGTCCGGCGTCGGCCGCCACGTGCTCGGCGCCCTCGCCGTCCCCGCCCTGCGCGGGCACGGCCTGCGGCGCGTCCTGCGCGCCGCCGGCCGCCACCCCGTCGCTCTCGCCGGCCGGCGCGGGCACCCGGGCCTCGCCGTTGGCGTTGCGACGGGGCGCGGACGGCTGAAGCGCCGTTCCCCCTGTCGTACGGAAGAGTTCGTCGGCCCCCGGCAGACTCACTCGGCGTGACACCGGGCGAGCACCTCCCTGGCGAGCTGACGGTAGGCGGCGGCGCCGACGGAGTTGGACGCGTACGTGGTGATCGGCTCACCGGCGACCGTGGTCTCCGGGAAGCGGACCGTGCGCCCGATGACCGTGTGGTAGACGTGATCGTCGAAGGCTTCGACGACGCGCGCCAGCACCTCGCGGCTGTGCACGGTGCGAGAGTCGTACATGGTCGCCAGGATTCCGTCGAGCTCCAGCTCGGGGTTGAGCCGCTCCTGGACCTTCTCGATGGTCTCGGTCAGCAGGGCCACACCGCGCAGCGCGAAGAACTCGCACTCCAGCGGCACGATCACCTTGTGGGCGGCCGTCAGGGCGTTGACGGTGAGCAGGCCGAGCGAGGGCTGACAGTCGATGACGATGTAGTCGTAGTCGTCCATCAGCGGCTTGAGCGCACGCTGGAGCGTGGACTCGCGCGCGACCTCGGAGACCAGCTGCACCTCGGCGGCCGACAGGTCGATGTTGCTGGGCAGCAGGTCCATGTTGGGGACCGCTGTCTTCAGGAGTACCTCGTCCGCCGCCATGCCCCGCTCCATGAGCAGGTTGTAGACGGTGAGGTCGAGCTCCATCGGGTTGACGCCGAGTCCCACCGACAGCGCGCCCTGCGGGTCGAAGTCCACGAGCAGCACGCGCCGTCCGTACTCCGCGAGCGCGGCACCCAGGTTGATGGTCGACGTGGTCTTGCCCACGCCGCCCTTCTGGTTGCACATCGCGATGATCTTCGCGGGGCCGTGTTCGGTCAGCGGGCCCGGGATCGGGAAGTACGGCAGCGGGCGTCCGGTCGGACCGACGCGCTCACGGCGCTGTCGGGCCGCGTCGGGCGCGAGCGTGGCCGCGTACTCCGGATCCGGCTCGTATTCGGCGTCGGGGTCGTAGAAGTGCCCGTCGGGCAGTTCGTCGTAGTCGGCGAAGTGGTTGTGGGGCGCGCCACTTCCGTCGCCGGCCATGGCGTTCACGTGATGGCCATCCATGCTCTGGAGTGCTGACAGAGCCAACTGGGGGCTGCTCTGGCTCTGGTGGGCTGCGAAGGTTCGGACAGCGACGGAGCCGACAGCCTCGAGCCCCGCGGAACCCGGGCCCCGCGTACGCATTCCTGGTTGACCACCCCCGGGAGCAAATGTCGACTCATTCACAAGTCGTCTTACCTCCTTGGTGACCAGGAAACTTCTAGACAAGGTCAGCGTGGCACCATGCCGACGGTTGGCGACTCTATGGCGTGTCGGGCGTCCGCAGCAACACAATCCGCCGGACCCGGCCCGATGTGTCGGCAATGAAACATCACGCTGTCAAGGGCGTACGGCCGTCGCACGGCAGGTTGCACCGGTGTGCGAATCGGTCGAAGCGTTACGTTCGAGGCGAGTTGGCCGAGAGCCGCAAAGTGACCATACACACATCCGGCCGGACCTTGTCGGGCAAGGTCCGGCCGCGTGTGCGCGGTTGACGCGCCTTGTTGACGTATCGCCTTTACGAAAAGGTGACTTAGCTTCCCGGCTCAGCCCAGCAGGGAGTCGAGGTCCACGTGCTCCAGGCCGTGCGCCTCCGCGACCTCGCGGTAAACGACCTTGCCGTCATGGGCGTTGAGACCCTTCGCCAGCGCGGCGTCGCGGCGCAGCGCCTCGACCCAGCCCTTGTCGGCGAGCTCGACGATGTAGGGCAGCGTGGCGTTGGTGAGGGCGTAGGTGGAGGTGTTGGGGACCGCGCCGGGCATGTTGGCGACGCAGTAGAAGACCGAGTTGTGCACCGGGAAGGTCGGCTCGGCGTGGGTGGTCGGGCGGGAGTCCTCGAAGCATCCGCCCTGGTCGATCGCGATGTCGACAAGGACACTTCCGGGCTTCATCCGGGAGACCAGCTCGTTGGTGACCAGCTTCGGGGCCTTGGCGCCCGGGATGAGGACGGCGCCGATCACCAGGTCCGCCTCGAGGCAGGCCTTCTCCAGCTCGAAGGCGTTGGAGACGACGGTCTGGATCTTCGTGCCGAAGACTTTGTCGGCTTCCTTGAGCTTGTTGATGTCCTTGTCGAGCAGGGTCACGTGGAAGCCCATGCCGATGGCGATCTGTGCGGCGTTCCAGCCGGAGACGCCGCCGCCGATGACGACCGCCTTGGCGGCCAGCACGCCGGGGACGCCGCCCGGCAGGACCCCGCGGCCCCCGTTGGCGCGCATGAGGTGGTAGGCGCCGACCTGGGGGGCCAGCCGGCCCGCGACCTCGGACATCGGGGCGAGCAGCGGCAGCGCGCGGCTCGGCAGCTCGACGGTCTCGTAGGCGATCGCGGTGGTACCGGACTCGACGAGCGCGTCCGTGCACTCCTTGGACGCGGCCAGGTGCAGGTACGTGAAGAGCGTCTGGTCCTTGCGGAGGCGGTGGTACTCCTCGGCGATGGGCTCCTTGACCTTCAGCAGCAGGTCGGCCGTGGCCCACACCTCGTCGGCGGTCTCCAGGATGCGCGCCCCGGCCGCCACGTACTCCTCGTCCGTGATGGAGGAGCCGACGCCGGCGCCTCGCTCGACGACGACCTGGTGACCGTGGCGCACCAGTTCGTGCACACCGGCGGGGGTGATGGCCACCCGGAACTCGTTGTTCTTGACCTCGCGGGGGATGCCGACCTTCACGTCGATCACGGTCCTTGGCTCAGAGGGTGTGGGGGCACAGCAATGACATTCCCGGAGATACAGGACGCACCGGGACGCACCGCAGGAGAACGTGCGGCAGAGCCAGTTTAATGAAGGCGTTCCCGCTGTCTAGCCTTTCATTGCGTCAATCTTTCGGAGCTGCACTACGGATTTCGCAGGCATCCTCGATGTCCCCCGGCAGATCGGGCTCCGCGGCCCCGTCCGACGGCTCCTCTCCCAGGATGCGCTCGGCCGCGCCGCGGTGCAGGCGGGCCGCCGCGGGGTCGCCGAGGCGCTCCAGGGTGTCGGCCAGCCTCAGCTGCAGCGCGGCCTGCAGGCGCGCGTCCTCGGCGCGCGCGGCCCACTCCGCCGCCTCCTGGCAGGTACGCAGCGACTCCTCGGGCCGACCCGCGTACTCCTGGACCCGGGCCAGCTCGCTCAACGCCCGCGCGTGCGCGCCCACATCGTCGTTCTTGCGGTGTCCGGCGACCGCGGCCCGCCAGGCCCGCTGCGCCTCGCCGTAGCGGCCCGCGTAGGTGTGCGCGGTGCCGATACGGCCGTAGAGGCGGGCGGCGTCCGCGCGCTCGTCACGAGCCAGCCGCTGGGCCAGGGCCCGGCCGAACCAGTCCGCGGCCCGGTCGTAGTCCCCGAGCTCGAGATGCGCGCCGCCTACGGATTCCATCGCGCGGCCGATCGCATACGGGTCGTTCGCCTCGCGTCCGGCGTCCAGCGCGGCCCGGTAGCGCACCAGCGCCTCCGCCGTGCGCCCGGTCCTGGCGTCGACGTCGGCCAGATTCAGCAGCGCGGCGGCCTTCTCCCGGGGCAGCCGGCGGCGCTCGGCGACGTCCAGCACGAGCTGGTGGATCCCGTACAGGTCCGGTGCGGCCGCCTGGGTGCCGACGTGCGCGACCATCGCCCTGACCAGCTGGGACATCAGGCGGCGGGCGAGGGTGTCCAGCTCGCCGTCGGCGACCGCGAGGCGGGCCGAGGCGAGCAGGGCCGGGCGGCGGGCCTGCAGCCAGTCGGCGGCCGCCCGCGGCGTGGGGAAGCGCAGCGCCCGGGGCATGACCTGGAGCTTCTCGCGGGCCTGGGGGCTGTCGGTCTCGGCGATGGCCCGGCAGGACTGCAGCAGCCGCACCGTGCGCTCCAGCATGCGGGCGCGGGCCAGCTGGAGTTCGGCGGGGCGCTCGTGGCTCTCGGCGGCGGTCCGCAGCAGGGCGTGCAGGCAGCCGGGCACCTCGTACTGGGGCAGCGCGGAGTCCAGGGCCCGCAGCAGGCCGAGGGCGACGAGGTCGTCCAGGGCGGTGCGGGCGGCGCCCACCGAGCAGCCGGCCAGCGCCGAGGCGGTGTGCGGGTCGGCCAGGCCGGCCGGGGCCAGGGAGAGCAGTCGCAGTACCCGGGCGGCAGGGGCGGGCAGGGCGGCGTGCACGAGGCGGAAGACGCGACTGAGCGGGGTGCCCTCGTCGCCCTCCGCGTGGAGCTGCTTGGCGAGGTCGGCGACGGCCGCCTGGGGGCGGGCGGCGAGCCAGCCGCCGGCCAGGTTCAGCGCGGCGGGCTGGCCCTGGCAGGCCTCCACGAGCTGCTCGGCGGAGCGCGGGTCCACGGTGATGCGGACCGAGCCCGTGTACCGGGTCAGCAGTTCGAGGGCGGACTTGGTGTCCAGGCCGCCGAGGGTGCAGGGGCGGACGTCCGCGATGCCGGTGAGCGGGCCCGCGGACACGGCGACGAGCAGGCACTGCGGGGCGTCCGGGAGCAGGGCGTCGACCTGTTCGGCGCCGGTCGCGTCGTCCAGCAGGAGCAGCGCGCGGCGCTCCGCGAGGGTTTCGCGCAGCAGGGCCGCGAGGTCGTCCTCCTGCGCGCCGGGCGGGGTGGGCACGTCCAGCGCGGCGAGCAGTTCGCGGGCGGCGCGCTCGACCGGCACGGGCGTGCCGTCGGGCTCGGCGAGGCGGGCGCGCAGGACGCCGTCCGGGTAGCGGTCGGCGACCTGGCGCACGAGTTCCCCGGCGAGCGCGGAGCGCCCCGAGCCGGGCCGGCCGGCGATGAGCAGGACCCGCGCGCGGGGCGCTTTCCGCCCGGAGATGGTGTCCAGGCCCGCGCGCTCGATGTCGGCGCGCAGTTCCTTCAACTCCCGGGTACGGCCCAGGAAATGGCCCTCTGTCGCAGCGTGTCCGGACAGCTGCACGCCGCCTGTGTCCACTGCCTGATCCGTCACGGGCCACACTCCCGTCCCACCGCACGCGCCAGCCCGCCGGGACTCCGGTCCGGGCTGTTCCCGAGCCTAGTTCACGCTCTGCGACGTTCCGGGAGGAGCACGTCGGGCAGGGCCCGGAGGTCCCCCGATCGGATCAGCCGATCGTCACACCACACGGGTGCGGGAGAGGGCCCGGGGGGTGCCTCAGGCCTCGAACGGACGCGCCGGCCACGGCGCCTCCGCCGGGCGCAGCGCGTCGAGCCCGTCGCCGTTCTCCGCGGCGACGAGGGACAGGACACCGACGACGAGGCAGGTGTTGTGCACGTCGCCCGCCAGCACGGCCCGGACGAGGTCGGCGACCGGCACACGCGCGTGCTCCATGTCGGCCTCCTCGTCCTCCACCTCGAAACGCCGCCCCTCGGCCTCGGAGAGGTTGCGGGCCAGGAAGATCCGCACCGACTCGTCACTGCCGCCGGGGGACGTGTACACGTCGGTGAGGACCCGCCAGTCCTCCGCCTTGACGTGCGCCTCCTCGTACAGCTCGCGCTGCGCCGCGTGCAGCGGGTTCTCGCCCGGCACGTCGAGCAGGCCGGCCGGGATCTCCCACAGCTTCTGCCGCACCGGGTGCCGGTACTGCTTGATGAGCAGCACCCGTCCCTCGTCGTCGACGGCCAGGACGGCCACGGACCCGGGGTGCACCTGGTAGTCCCGGCGGACCACGGAACCGTCGGGCATGACCACCTCGTCGGTGCGTACGGACGTCTTGCCGCCCGTGAACGGGGTCGTCGTCGCCCGGATCTCCCACGCCTCGGGGGTGTCCTTGATCGTCATGCCGTGCGTCCTCCCACGTGCCACCTGCGCAAACGAAACCGGGGCGCCCACCCTTGAAGGTTTGCACCCCGGCCACCGTACAACTGGTGTGTTACTTCGAAGTCTTCCGCTCGACGGCCGCCTTCACCAGGCCGGCGAACAGCGGGTGCGGACGCGTGGGCCTCGAGCGCAGCTCGGGGTGCGCCTGCGTGGCGACCAGGTAGGGGTGGACGTCGCGCGGGTACTCGACGTACTCGACCAGCTTGCCGTCCGGGGAGGTGCCGGAGAACAGGATGCCTGCCTTCTTCTCGAGCTCGGCCCGGTAGGCGTTGTTCACCTCGTAGCGGTGCCGGTGCCGCTCCTCCACGTACTCCTTGCCGTCGTAGACCTCGCGGACGATGGACCCTTCGGCCAGCTTGGCCGGATACATGCCCAGGCGCATCGTGCCGCCCATGTCGCCCTCGCCCGCGACGATGTCGAGCTGCTCGGCCATGGTGGAGATGACCGGGTGGGCGGTGGCCGAGTCGAACTCGGTGGAGTTCGCGTCGCCGATGTCGCCCAGGTTGCGCGCGGCCTCGATCACGATGCACTGCAGGCCCAGGCAGAGGCCGAGCAGCGGGATCTTGTTCTCGCGGGCGTAGCGGATCGCGCCGACCTTGCCGAGCACGCCGCGGTCGCCGAAGCCGCCCGGGATGCAGACGCCGTCCACGTCGGCGAGTTGCGCCTTGGCGCCGGCGGGGGTCTTGCAGTCGTCCGACGTGACCCACTTGATCTTCACGCGGGCCTTGTTGGCGAAGCCGCCGGCGCGCAGCGCCTCGGTGACCGACAGATAGGCGTCGGGCAGGTCGATGTACTTGCCGACCAGGGCGAGCGTGATCTCGTGGTCGGGGTTGTGGACGCGGTCGAGCAGGTCGTCCCAGGTCGTCCAGTCCACGTCGCGGAACGGCAGGTCCAGCTTGCGGACGACGTAGGCGTCCAGGCCCTCGCCGTGCACGGTCTTCGGGATGTCGTAGATCGAGCGGGCGTCCGGGCAGGCCACGACCGCGTCCTCGTCGACGTCGCACATCAGCGAGATCTTGCGCTTGATCGCGGTCGGCACCTCACGGTCGCAGCGCAGCACGATCGCGTCCGGCTGGATACCGATGTTGCGCAGCGCCGCGACCGAGTGCTGGGTCGGCTTGGTCTTCAGCTCGCCCGAGGGACCGATGTACGGCAGGAGCGAGATGTGCACCACGAAGACGTTGTCCCGGCCGACCTCGTGCCGGACCTGGCGGACCGTCTCGAGGAACGGCAGCGACTCGATGTCGCCGACCGTGCCGCCCACCTCGGTGATCACGACGTCCACCTCGTCCGTCGCCATACGGCGGATGCGGTGCTTGATCTCGTTGGTGATGTGCGGGATGACCTGCACGGTGTCGCCCAGGTACTCGCCGCGGCGCTCCTTGGCGATCACCGTGTTGTAGACCTGGCCGGTGGTGACGTTGGCGGAGCCGTCCAAGTCGCGGTCAAGGAAGCGCTCGTAGTGTCCGATGTCCAGGTCCGTCTCGGCGCCGTCGTTCGTGACGAACACCTCACCGTGCTGGAAGGGGTTCATCGTGCCAGGGTCGACGTTCAGGTACGGATCGAGCTTCTGCATGACCACGCGAAGACCGCGCGCCTTGAGCAGCATGCCGAGGCTGGAGGCCGTCAGACCCTTGCCGAGCGAGGAGGCGACACCCCCGGTGACGAAGATGTGCTTGGTCGTCGTGGATTTGGGCGTCATGGCCAAGAGGGGGCTCCCGTGGTCGCGATTCGAGGGTGCGGTTCGGGGGCTTCGAGACCACCGGTCCACGGGCTACCAGGGTATCAGCGCCGCGGAGAGATGGCCTCCGGCCACGCTCCGCGCACGGGCCGACACGGGCCGCCGTCCGCGCACCGGTTCCTCACCCGTTGCTCACCCGTTCGGCCCACCCGTGTTGCCGGGAGCGGCACGCAGATCATCTACGTGCGTCGTATCCTGCTCGGACACTCGCTGCCGAGCCCGGCCGGCAAGACGGCATACCCCAGCCCGTATCCCACCGGAACAACGAGAGCTCGTCAGTTCGTTGAACAATGATCGGCGTTTTGCCCCCAGGGCCGAGCGGCTGCTTTGCTTCAACGCTCAACGACGTATGACCAACGACCCCTTGACCGCACTAGCGACAGCCCCCATTTCGCCTGGGGGCGACGTGGCCGTTCGACTGGAGTTGCACGTGGCCGGGCGCATCGAAGACTACGCACTCATCGGAGACATGCAGACCGCAGCATTGGTCTGCCGGGACGGCACAGTGGACTGGCTGTGCCTGCCCCGCTTCGACTCGCACGCGATCTTCGCAGGTCTGCTCGGCACCGAGGAGCACGGCTTCTGGCGCCTCGGCCCCGCGCACGCCTCCGACGCGCCTCCGCCACGCGCGGCCCGGCGCACCTACCGGGGCGACTCGCTCATCCTGGAATCGGAGTGGGACACCCCGCGGGGGACGGTCCGGGTGACCGATTTCATGCCCCCTCGCGACGGCGCCCCCCAGCTGATCCGGATCGTCGAGGGCGTCTCGGGGCGCGTCCCCATGCGCTCCGCGCTGCGCATGCGGTTCTCCTACGGGCGGGTCGTGCCCTGGGTGCACAAGCACGAGGGCCGTACGGTGGCCGTCGCGGGCCCGGACTCGGTGTGGTTCGACACCGACTGCGAGACCTACGGCAAGGCGCTGACGACGTACGCCGACTTCACGGTCGCGCCCGGCGACCGGATCGCGTTCACGATCTCCTGGGAGCCCTCGCACAAGCAGCCGCCGCCGCTCCCGGAACCCGAGCAGTCGCTGCAGGCCACCGAGGACTTCTGGCGCGAGTGGGTCGAGCACTGCACGTACCACGGCCCCTACCGCGAGGCCGTGATCCGCTCGCTGATCACGCTGAAGGCGCTGACGTACGGGCCGACCGGCGGCATCGTCGCCGCCCCCACCACCTCCCTGCCCGAGGACATCGGCGGTGTCCGCAACTGGGACTACCGCTACACCTGGCTGCGCGACGCGGCCATCACGCTGTCCTCGCTGCTGCGCACCGGCTACCGCGAGGAGGCCCGCGCCTGGCGCGAGTGGCTGCTGCGCGCGGTCGCCGGCGACCCCGAGAACCTGCAGATCATGTACGGCATCGCGGGCGAGCGCGAGCTGGGCGAGGCCGAGCTGGACTGGCTGCCCGGCTACGAGAACTCCGCCCCGGTCCGGGTCGGCAACGGCGCCGCGCACCAGCTGCAGCTGGACGTGTACGGCGAGGTCACCGAGGCCCTGCACCTCGGCCACATGACGGGCCTGGCCCGCAACGACTATGCCTCCCTGCTCCAGCTGAAGCTGATCCGCTATCTGGAGCAGCACTGGGACGAGCCGGACGAGGGCATCTGGGAGGTGCGCGGCCCGCGCCGCCACTTCGTGCACTCCAAGGTCATGGCCTGGGTCGCCGTCGACCGGACGATCAAGCTGATCGAGTCCGGCGACGCCGACGGTCCGCTGGAGAAGTGGCGCGAACTGCGCGACGACATCCACCGGGACGTCTGCGAGAAGGGCTACGACAAGGAGCGCAACACCTTCACCCAGTCCTACGGCTCCAAGGAGCTGGACGCGTCCTTGCTGCTCATCCCGCAGATGGGCTTCCTGCCGCCGGACGACAAGCGGGTCATCGGCACCATCGAGGCGATCCAGCGCGAGCTGTCCACCCCGGACGGCTTCATCCTGCGCTACCCGACCTCGGGCGGCGACGAGGGCGTCGACGGACTGCCCGGAGACGAGGGCGCCTTCCTCGCCTGCTCGTTCTGGATGGCCGACGACCTCGCGATGATCGGCCGCGTCGACGAGGCCCGCAAGCTCTTCGAGAAGCTCCTGGCGCTGCGCAACGACCTCGGTCTGCTCGCCGAGGAGTGGGACCCCCGTCTGCAGCGCCAGGTCGGCAACTTCCCGCAGGCCTTCAGCCACGTCCCGCTGATCGACACCGCGCTGCGTCTGACGGCGTCGGGGGCGTACGGCGGCTGATTCTTTCGGTTCGGTGACGTGGGGGCGGCGTCCGGCGGCCGAACAGGACCGCCGGACCGCGCTCGCCTACGCTGGAGGTCATCAGCCCCTGCACGGAAGGGGGCGCCTCCATGGCCTCCCCATCGAAGGCGGGCGCGGCTCTCTCCGCGCTCCGCGAAGATCTGGCCGGCGACGTGTTCGCCCCGCAGGACCCGGGCTACGACGACGCCAGGACCGTCTTCAACGCGATGATCGACCGGCGCCCGGCGGTGATCGCCCAGTGCGTCGACGAGGACGACATCGTCCGCACCGTCCGCTTCGCCCGCGACCTGGATCTGCCGATCGCGGTGCGCGGCGGCGGGCACAGCGTCGCCGGCATGGCCCTGGGCGACGGGGCCGTGGTGGTGGACCTGCGTCACCTGCGCGCGGTCGGCGTCGATCCCGCCGCCCGGACGGTACGCGTCGCGGGCGGGGCCACCATGAGCGATCTGGACCGTGCCTGCGAGCCCCACGGTCTGGCCACCACCGGAGGCCGGGCGTCCACCACCGGCGTCGGCGGCTTCGTCCTCGGCGGCGGCACCGGCTGGCTGGACCGCTGCCACGGGCTGGCCGTGGACAACCTGCTGGGGGCCGAACTGGTGACCGCCGAGGGCCGTCGGGTGTGGGTGAGCGCCGACGAGCACCCCGACCTCTTCTGGGCCCTGCACGGCGGCGGAGGCAACTTCGGCATCGCCGCCTCGCTGACCCTGAGGCTGCACGAACTGCCCGAGTTCTCCATCGCGCTGCTGCTGTACCGGCCCGAGGCCGGCCCCGAGGTCACCCGCACCTACCGGGACGTGATCGCCGCGGGACCCGACGAGGCGAGCGGCGCGGTGCTGTATCTCACCGGCCCGCCCGAGGAGTTCGTCCCGCCGCACCTGGTCGGCTCACTGCTGTGCGGGGTGCTGCTGACGTACGCCGGGGCGGAGGAGGACATGCGCAAGCTGGCCGAGCCGCTGCTGGCGCTGCCGCACGAGTCGGAGGTCGTCGGGGCCATGCCCTACGCCGACGTCCAGTGCATGATCGACGATCCGCCCGGCATGCGGAACTACTGGTCCGCGGAGTACCTGACGGGCGCGCCGGACGACTTCGTGGACGTCTACTGCGGGCTCGGGGAGGCGCTGCCGGTGCCGACGGGCACCATGCACGCGCTGTTCCCGCAGGGCGGCGCGATCGCAGCCGGCCCGCACGAATACCCCGTGCCCTACCGTGACGCGCCCTGGGGCGTGCACCCCTTCGGGCTCTGGGAGGACCCGGCGGACGACGCCCGGTGCGAGCAGTGGGTCCGGGACGTGCGGGCGGGGACGCAGCCGTGGAGCACGGGCGCGGTCTACCTGAACTTCATCGGCGACGAGGGCGCCGACCGGGTGGTGGCCGGCGTGGGCGCGGAGAACGCCCGGCGGCTCGGGGACCTGAAGCGGCGGTACGACCCGGACAACGTGTTCCGCTTCAACCACAACATCAGGCCGGTCTGAGCGCCCTCGAAGGTCGGCCGCCCGCCGCGGCCGGCCCGAGCGCCGTCAGGGTCCGCTCCCCCGCCGGGTCGCCGTCGGTGGCCGGAACGAGCGCGATCTCGTCGAGTCCCGCCCGGGCGTAGTCGTCGATCCGGGCGCGCACGGCGTCCAGGTCCCCGACCAGGCCGACGGTGGCGGGGGCCGCCGCAGGCAACGCCCGGACC
>NZ_JBMNDR010000090.1:0-32980 GCF_052543235.1 Streptomyces sp. SAS_272
CCCCCCCCCCGCCTGCATCGGCCTTCGCCGGCATGCAGACCGTCATCGCACTCCCCGTCGCCGCACCTCCCCCCGTCGCCTTCCGTTTCTGCTCGGCGACGCATGAAGGCGCGGGCCTGGATACCCGCGGGTCCATGAGAATCAGCGTTCTGGACGTGGGGTCGAACACCGTGCGGCTCGTGGTCGCCGACGCGGTGGGCGGAGTTCCACTGCCGGTGCACACGGCCAAGTGGCGGCTGCGGCTGTCCGAACAGGTCAAGCCCGGTGGCCCCGTCCCGGACGAGGCTGTGGAACGACTCGTGCGGGCGGTCTCCGCCGCGGCCCGGACCGCGGACCGGTGGGGGGCCACGGGGCCGCTCGCCTTCGCCACCGCCGTGGTGCGCGCCGCCCCCAACCGGCAGGCGGTGCTGCGCACGGTCCGCGCGCGCAGCGGCGTCGCGCTGTCCACCCTGCCGGGCGAGGTGGAGGCGGAGCTGACGTTCCTCGGGGCCCGGCGCTGGATGGGCTGGCGGTCGGGACCGCTCGCCCTGATGGACATCGGCGGCGGTTCCTTCGAGGCGGCCTTCGGCCGGGGCCGCCTGCCGGACTTCGTCGTCTCCCTGCCGTTGGGCGCGGCCCGCCTCACCCACGACTTCTTCGCGGACCAGGACCCGCCGTCCCCCGAGCTCCTGCGCGCGGCCCGCCGCAGAATCCGTCACCAGCTCAGGGACGTGGCAGCCCGGATCCGCTGGGAGGGCCCGCGCACAGCGGTCGCCACCTCCCGTACCTTCCAGCAGCTCGCACGGCTGTGCGGGGCCGCGCCCGGGCGGCACGGCCCGTTCATGGACCGCACCCTGCGCCGCGGCGACCTGCGGAAGGCCGTCGACACGCTGGCCGCCCTGCCCGCGTCCGAACGCGCCCGGCTGCCCGGCATCTCCGCACCGCGCGCCGCGCAGAGCCTGGCCGGCGCGGTGCTCGGGCACACGGCGATGAAGCTCACCGGGCTCTCCACCCTCACCGTCTGCCCCTGGGCCATCCGCGAGGGAGTCATGCTGCGCCACCTGGAGGACGGCCCGGCCTGGTGGGCCGAGGTCACCCGGCTCGCCTACGACGCGGACGCACCGCCGGAGCCGATCCCGCTGCGCCTCACGAAACACTGAGACCGATCCGAACCCGGCGGAAGGCAGCCACCGTGCCCGACCACGACCAGCGGCCCGACACCGGCCAGGACCGCCCCCGGACCGCTCGGGAGGAGGTCATCCGGGAGACGGAGGACGCCGAGACCCGCGTCGACGACCCGGAGGGCGAGCGTGCCCGGCGCAGGGGAGAAGCCGCCGACGCCCCCGCCGCCGACCGGCGCGCCGAAGAGGAGTCCCAGGGCGACTGAGTCCTCCGGCGCGACGCATCCCGGACGGCGGGGCGCCCGGCGCCGGACGCCAGCGCCGTCGAACCGCAGGCCGAGGGGTGTTCCGCCGCCTGCGGGGTACCCGGCCCGCATGGCACACGACCTTGCAGGACCGCCGCTGCCGGTCCCCCGGGGGCCGCTCTCCGAGGCCGTCCGCGCGTACCTCGAGGACGCGGGCCCCCTCCCGGCGGCCGAGGCGGCGGCGTCCGCCTCGCCGTACGGCGACGACCTCCAACTGGCCCTGTACCTCTGCTACGAGCTGCACTACCGCGGTTTCGCCGGGGTGTCCCCGGACCGTGAGTGGGACCCTGCGCTGCTGCGGGTCCGGGCCGCGCTGGAAGACCGCTTCCTGACCGCCCTGCGCGCCGACACACCGGTCCACGCCTCCCTGGACGACGCGCTGGCGGAGATCCTCGTGGAGCCCGTCGGGGGCACGGGGGTCAGCCACTTCCTGGCCGCCGAGGGCGAGGCGTGGCAGCTGCGCGAGTACGCGGCCCAGCGCTCCCTGTACCACCTCAAGGAGGCGGACCCGCACGCGTGGGTGCTGCCGAGGCTGTGGGGCCGGGCCAAGGCGGCCATGGCCGCGGTGGAGTTCGACGAGTACGGCGGCGGCCGGGCCGAGCGCGTGCACGCCCGGCTCTTCGCGGACCTGATGGAGGACCTGGGGCTGGACACCGGCTACGGCCGCTACCTCGACGCGACGTGCGCGCAGGCGCTGGCCGTGGTCAACATGATGTCGCTGTTCGGCCTGCACCGGTCCCTGCGGGGCGCGCTGGTCGGCCACTTCGCGGCGGTGGAGATCACCTCCTCGCCCGGCTCGCGGCGGCTCGCGCAGGCGATGCGCCGCGCGGACGCCGGCCCCGCCGCCGTGCACTTCTACGACGAGCACGTCGAGGCCGACGCCGTCCACGAGCAGGTCGTGCGCCATGAGGTCATCGCCGGCCTGCTCGAGGAGGAACCGCACCTCGCGGCCGACATCGCGTTCGGCGTCGACGCGACCGGGATGCTGGAGGACCGTCTCGGCGAACGTCTGCTGGCCGCCTGGCGCTCGGGCGGGTCCTCCCTGCGGATCCCGCTGCCCGAACGGGAGACCGTCCGCGCCTCCTGACCGGCCCCGCCGCCGCCCCACGGCGACGAGAGGCGTCGACAGCCGTCGAGGGCCGACGACAAGGAACGACGAGAACGAGGAGCTGGTGGTCGCCCGTGCCGAACTCCCCCGCCGACAAGCCCTGCCGGATCAGCGTCCGACGCCGGGGGCCCCTGCTCGTCGAGGGCCCGGTGGAGGTGGAGCTGGAGGACGGCACCACCGTCTCCTCCGACCGCTTCCGGGTCGCTCTGTGCACCTGCCGGCGCAGCCGCCGCTATCCCTGGTGCGACACCAGCCACCGGGACCGGGAGCGCCCCTAGCCGGCCGCCCGGAAGGCCGCATCCGCTCGGTCGGATGCGGCCGGGTCGTACACGAAAAGCCCGGAGGCCGGCGGCAGCCCCACACCGCCGGTCCGGCCTCCGGGTACGAGATCACAGCGGTCCCGCGTCAGGGGCTCGCACTCCCCACGTCACGAGCCTGCCTCGGTCTCCCACGGGGACCACGTGATCCCGGTCCTCAGAACGCGAAGAGGCTGCTCTCGGCAGCGTTCTTCACGCACTCGTTGGCGAAGGTGTGCGCGAAGGCGACGCGCCTGCCCTGCCACACGCCGTCCACGGTGACGACCACCGGGTCGTACTGCCTGGTGCACACGGCGTGGCCGGGGCCCGCGAGGAGCTCCGGGTCACCGCCGACGGCGCGCATTTCGGCGCAGGCCAGGGAGGCGGCCGGGTGCGTGCCGGAAGGGGTCGGCGCGCAGCTCAGAGTGACGGCCCGGGCCGCGTTGACGGTGGCGGCGGTCTCTCCGTGGCCCACGGTCAGCACGAGTGCCGACGGGGCGTACAGGGAGGTCGGCGCTGCGGCCGGGGCGGCGAGCGCGGATCCGGTGAGGGATCCGCAGACGGTTGCGGCCGTGAGGCCGAGGGTCGCTGCCCAGCGCGCGGTGTTCCGCATTGTGTGCATCCTTCCGCTCGATTCGGGGGTGTGCCGGTCCGACTCGGTCGGTGCCGAACGCGGCGAGCGCGAGTCTGCCGAGTCCGTCGCCGAATCTCACATCGACCCCACGGGTTTCGGTAACCTTGCGTGTTGAATCAGTGGCTCGAAGTCACTAAGTTCGAACGTTCCAACGCCGGAAACAAGCGCTTCATGATCGGTTCGATCGGTTCGATGACCGGTTCTCATAGCTTCGTTAATCGGCCTGAAACATTCCGCTAGCGCCCCCGCTTCCCCGGCGATCTCTTCGGAAGCCGGCCGGACCGACGCCGCACCGCACCGCTGGAGGCCCTCGATGACGCCCCGCGGGAGCGCGCCCGGAGCGCCGGCGCGGACCGGACCACGGCGCCGACCCGCCGGTATGGTCACCCTGCTGCACCCCGCCCGCGCAACGGCGCGACGGGACGCCGGGAGACGAGAGACGGGACGGTCGCATGGCCAAGCACTGGGGGGACTTCCAGTACGAGATCTACCTCAACGGGATGACCGGCGCGGTCCCCCGGCTGCCGACCGACCTGACCCGCCTGGAGGAGCTCACCGAGCGTCGGCTCGGACCGGGCCCGGTCGGCTATGTCGCGGGCAGCGCGGGCGACGGAAGCACGGCACGGGCCAACCGGGAGGCGCTGGAGCGCCGCCGGATCGTGCCGCGCATGCTGCGCGACGTGCGCGAGCGGGACCTGTCGGTCGAGCTGCTGGGCCGTACGCTGCCCGCGCCGCTGGCGCTGGCGCCGGTCGGGGTGCTGTCCATCATGCATCCGGAGGCGGAGTCCGCGGCTGCCCGGGCGGCGGCGGCGCACGGGGTCCCGTACATCCTGTCGTCGGCCTCCAGCACGCCCATCGAGCAGGTGGCCGAGGCGATGGGGGACGCCGAGCGCTGGTTCCAGCTGTACTGGTCGAAGGACCGGGAGATCACCCGCAGCTTTCTGAGCCGCGCGAAGGCGAGCGGCTTCACGGTGCTGGTCGTCACCCTCGACACCCCGATGCTGGCCTGGCGGCCCCGCGACCTCGACCAGGCCTATCTGCCGTTCCTGCACGGTGTGGGCACGGCCAACCACTTCACCGACCCCGCCTTCGCGGCGGGTCTCGCCAGGCCCGTGCACGAGGACCCGAACGCAGCCGTGCTGCACTTCGTGAGCCTGTTCGCGGACCCCGGCAAGACCTGGCCGGACCTGGCGTTCCTGCGGGAGAACTGGGACGGCCCGATCGTCCTCAAGGGCGTGCTGCACCCCGACGACGCGCGACTGGCGGCGGACGCCGGGATGGACGGCGTGGTGGTCTCCAACCACGGCGGCCGGCAGGTGGCCGGCGCGGTGGCGGCCGCCGACGCGCTGCCCCGGGTGGCGCAGGCGGTCGGCGACCGGCTGAGCGTGCTGTTCGACAGCGGGGTGCGCACCGGCGACGACGTCTTCAAGGCCCTCGCCCTCGGCGCACGAGCGGTCCTGCTCGGCCGGCCCTACGTCTACGGGCTGGGCCTGGACGGACAGTCCGGCGTCGAGCACGTGATCCGCTGTCTGCTCGCCGAGTTCGACCTCACGCTGGCCCTGTGCGGTCACCGCACCCCGTCGACCGTCGGACCTGAGGACCTCGTCGAGAACGCCGGCTGACGACCGCCCCGGGCCGGGGCGGACCAGGCCTCAGACGGACCCGTCCGCCAGGTCGGCGGGCCGGGCCGAGGGCGGCGCCTCGGTGCCGGCGACCGCGAGGGAGCCCGGGCTCGCCGAGGGGCCGTCCGTGAGCCAGCGCTGACTCGCCGAGTGGTCGCGCACCTTCACCACCACATCGCTGCCCGCGTTGTCACCGGCCGGGGCGAGAGCGAGCGCGTCGTCCCAGCGCGGCAGCAACTCGCCCTGCACGGTGAGGTCGTAGCGGACGTCGTCGCCGCGGGCGTCGGCGGCGTCGACGCACCCGCCGAGGATGACCACGCCGGCGTCCACGTGCGAGTCCACGCACAGATCGGGCCGGGCCACGCTGCGCACCTGCCCGTCGTCGTCGTACGACCACCGCTGGGTCGCCTCGGACGAACAGCCCGCCAGCTCGACGGAGGCGCCCGCCTTCGCCTCGCCGCGGACGTCCAGGCACAGGTCGGCGGCGGCGTTGCGCAGCCTGGTCTGCCGGGGCGTGGCGGGCAGCCGGGCGGTCCCGGGGGCGGTCGGCGAGGCGGTGGCGGCCTGCGAGTCGGTGCCGGGCACGCCGGTGCTGGAGGAGGCGGGGTCGGCGCCGCCGCCGTCCGTCCACAGGCCGGCCGCGAGCAGGGTGGTCACCAGGCCCGCCGAGGCCAGGCCCACGCCGGCGAACAGCCTGCGCGCCGAGCGCGGGCCGTCGGACGAGCGCCGGCGCGGCGAGGGGATCTTCGACAGAAGGGCGCCGCGCCGGCCCCGGGTACCGCCGCCGCGGTGTCGCGCCGAGCCCTTGAGGCGCACGGTCTGCTGACGGGCCCGGCCGGGCCGGGTGTCGTGGTAGCGGCGGGCGCCCCAGCCGAGCACCGCCTCGACGAGCAGCAGGCCGAGGCCGCTCTCGAAGCCGCCGAGCTGTTCGGCGGCGGAGCGGCAGTAGCGGCACTCGTCCAGGTGCTTGCGCACGTCGGGCAGGAGTTCGCCGCCGCGCCGGATGGGCACGTCCAGAAGTCGGTTGTAGAACCGGCAGTCCTTGCTCGGCGCGAGTTCCCGGTGGGCGCGCACGACGCCCTCGCGGAGCTTGTCGCGGGCCTGTTCGAGGGCCGCGGACACGGTCTCGGTGTCCATGCCGAGCAGTCCGGCCGCGACGGTGACCTGCTCGGCCTCGACCTCCACGTGCCACAGAACGCAGCGGGCGACCGCGGGGAGCCCCTGGAACGAGCGTTCCGCCAGCACCCGGTTCTCCGGCGTCATGGACTTCGCGGTGCGCATGCCGCGGGCCCCGGCCGGTTTGCGCAGCACCGGCAGGACGCCCGACAGCTGCTCGTCGGCGGACCAGAGCCTCGCCATGTCCCGGACGGTCACCAGCAGTCGGGGGCGCAGCGCCGTGCCCGGCTCGCCCAGCTTGAGCCGGTCGAAGACCTGGTGGAAGGCGGCGGCGGTGATCATCGACGCGACGCTTCCGGAGGAGGCGAGGCAGATGACCGCGTACTCGTGCACCGGCCGCCAGTGCCGGGCGATCAGCAGCGCCGTGGACTGGGCGACCTCGCTGTCCGCGCCGCCGCGGATCCCGGCGGCGAGAGACTCGTCGGACTCTCCGGGGCCCTCGCCCGGCGGGGGGTAGGGCGGAAGCGGAGGCTGGGGGGTGGGCACTGAGCGAATTCCTTTGGTACGTACCTGTTCGGTGCGGGCAGGGAGCGCCAATTCGCCTCCGCCGACGAACGCAGGGGACCTGGCCATGATCCCCCGCACGGGTGGTTCACCTTTGCACAACTAAGTCGCGCGCAACAAGGCGAGAGCCGAAGGCGCCCTTTGTTGATAGAAAGTCGATAAGCAAAAAGCGGCTCCCACCTCGTACTGCGCCTTTTCCGCACGACCGGGCGCTCCGGTCGGAATCCGTTCTTGCGCCCCGTGTGAAACACGCGCACGCGGCAGGGCTCCGCGCACGCTCCCGCCGCACCGGCCCGGGTAGTTGGCTGGAACCGGCCACTTCCTCGGAGGCCCCGCGCAGGACGGCGGCTCTCCTGCGCGAAACGGCCGCCGGCCCTGTTCCTCCCGCCCTCGGCCGGCGGCCCGGAAGGTTTCGGGTTCTCGTTCTCCCCTTCGGCGCCCCGTCGCGAGCGCGCTATATCTGCCAGGAGCGCAGCCGGTCCGCCGCCCCGTACACGTCGGTCTTGCCGTCGAGGAGATCCCGGGCGAGGTCGACGAGCGCACCGTACGGCGGATCGATGCCGACGCCGCTGGTGAACATGTACGCCACCGCCGTCGCACAGGCGAAGCGGGCGTTGGCCGAGGGCAGGGGCCTGAGCAGGGTGAGCGTGTGCAGCAGTGCGGCGGCCCGCCAGGCGGGGTCGGAGTCCACCCCCAGTTTGGGCGGGTCGACCCGGTGCCGGGCGACGGCGGCGACCAGGGCCGAGAAGTCGTTGACGGTGGGCTGCTCGGGCAGGACCTCTTCATGGCGCTGGAGCAGCCAGGGCACATCGATGTGGATGACGGCTGTCATCGGTCAGGCGACCCGCCCCTCGCTCCTGACGGAGCGCTCGTCGTCGGGGAAGGCGGCCGCGAACTCGTCGGCATGGGACGCGAAGAACCTGCGGAATTCCTCCGCGCCCTCCTGCAGCGCCCGGTGCCGCGCGATGTCGGCCGCGGCCGCCTCCCGCACGAGTGCCTTCATCGACGTACCGCGTTCCTTGGCGATCTGCCGCAGGTCCTCCAGCTCGCGATCGCTGAACTCCACATTGAGGGCTGGCATGCCCTTCACGGTACCGCGCGGGTACTTACTCGTAAATCTCCCCAGGTCAAAGTGATGACCGCGCGGTACCAGAAGGTGTTCGTCCGTGCACGCTCGCGACCGGTCGCGTCCTATTGCTGATCCGCCACGAACGACGCCATCCGGGCCAGCGCCGCATTCCAGTTGATCGCCGTCTCGTTCGTCGACCAGGACTGAATGTCGTCGATGTAGCAGAACTGCCCGACGCACCCCTGGAGCTTGCTCTGGGCATAGGGGTCCTGGATGCTCGAGTTCGGTCCGCCCGCGAGCGTTCCGGCCGGCGGCTCCGGCAGCTTCGGGTCGAGCTGGTGGGCGTACCAACGGCTGTGCTGACGGTGGGAGTTCACCTCGCCGTAGCCGGTGACGTACGAGATGTTGAGGGCGTTGCGGCCGAGGACGTAGTCCATGCTCTCGACGGCCGCGTCACGGTACTTCGCGGCACCGGTCAGGTCGTAGGCGGTGGCGATCACCACGGCGTTGTTCAGGACCTGGTGACTGGAACCCCAGTCGTACAGATTGCCGTCGGGCGCGTAGGGCATGCCGTACGGCTGTGTCGCCAGGGCGGCCAGATAGGCGTCCGCGCCGCGCACCACCGAGCGGCGCACCTTGTCCCGTCCCGGCAGCTTGCTGGGCACGAGGGCGAGGTCGAGCCGGCCGGCGGCGGCCGTGCGGGACCAGTCGAAGCCGTAGGGGCCGAACACGTCGGCGGTGTGCACGGGCGAACCGGCGACGAAGTCGGCGTACCGCTTCTCCCCCGTGGTCAGGTACAGCTCGGCCGCCGCCCAGTAGAACTCGTCGGTCGCGTCGGCGTCGTTGTAGGCGCCACCGCCGGTGGCGTCGGCCGCATCGGCGTACACCTCCGGGTGCGCCACGGCCGCCGCCCAGGCGGCGCGCGCCGCCTTCAGCGCCTTCGCCGCGAACGCCTTGTCGTAGGGCTTGTAGAGCCGGGCCGCCTGGGCGGCGGCGGCGGCCAGGTTGAGGGTCGCGGTGGTCGTCGGCGGGTGCAGCTCGCGCTTTTGCGGGTCGTCGTCCGGCAGCAGCGGCAGGCCCGTCCACTGCTCGTCGTGGACCTTGTGGTGGGCCATGCCCGCCAACGGCTGCCCGGCCGGCACCTGCATCTTCAGCAGGAAGTCCAGCTCCCAGCGGGCCTCGTCGAGGATGTCCGGCGTCCTGTTGCCGCTCTCCGGCAGGGCGAGCGTGCCGTCGCCGAGCGCGGCAGGATGGCCGGTGCGGGCGTGCAGGGAGCGTTCGTAGGTGCTCATCAGCTCCCAGACCGCGATGCCCCCGTTGACGACGTACTTGCCGTGGTCCCCGGCGTCGTACCAGCCGCCCGAGACGTCGAGGGTGTAGTCGCACACCCCGGGCCGGCAGGGCACCGACGCGTCGCCCTGGTTGGGCGCGACGCCCACGTGTCCTGCGGCCCTGCCGTATCCGGGCCGCAGGTCGTCGCGGATCGCGATGCCGCTGCGCTGCGTGTAGTAGTACTTCGCCGCGTCGACGCGCAGTCGGCGGTAGGCGGCCGTGCCGATGTCGAACGGGCGGCTGGTCTCGCCGTCGGCGACCAGGGTGAATCCGGCGCCGCCCTTGCGGTAGGCGCCGAAGTCGATGGAGTGCACGCGCTGTCCGGACGAGGCGTCGAGGCCGCGCGGCACGCTCCAGCCTTTCGCGACCGTCGTCCCGGCGGCGTTCCTCAGCCGCCAGGGCAGCTTGCCCGCGGCGTCCGTCACCAGCGTGGCGTTCTTCGGCCCGCCGGGCAGGTAGGCGACCTGGTTGACGCGCACCCGCGGTCCGGTGTCGGGCTCGTAGACCTCGGGCGGCACCCCGCCCAGCAGGGATACGTCGTCCAGGCAGAACCGCCAGGGGTCTGCGCTCCCGCCGACCTGGAAGGCGACCTGTCCCTGCGCGCTGTCGACGGGCGCGGTGAAGGTGTACGCGTACGAGTCCCCCGACGCGCTCAGCACCGGGGTCGCCTCGTACCAGGTGTCGTACGGCGCGGCCCCGAGGCCCACGACAGCGCGCACCACATGCCCCTCGGGCACTCCGGAGGCACTGAAGGAGAAACGGTACGTCGACCCCTTCTGCAAGGTGATGTCGTTCTGGCCGACGGCGGAGTCCCAGCGGTTGACGGTTCCGCCGGGCACGTCCGCGCAGAGCCGGCCGTCGACGAGGCCGGCGGTGACGTTGCTGGTCCACCACGGGTCGGCGGTCGTGTCGAAGGCGCCGTTCCTGACCTGTTCGGTCTCTTCGGCACCGGCCTGCTGCGCGGGCAGCGCGGTGAGCGCCGCACCCAGCAGGGCCGCGAGGGACAGCAGGGCGGTTCTGCGTCGTTTCACGTCCGGGCTCCTCGAAAGACGCGGGACGCTCCGTACCGACCGGGCGGCCGATGGGAGCGCTCCCAGGGAGGGGTCGAGGGACATGCTTGTTGCAGTCATGACACCCCGTCAACGGTGCGGACGAAATGACCTCGGGCCATCGCCGGCGGGCCGCGTCGCCTGGGCGTGTCGGCAGGACCGCGCCGCTGGGACCGCGCGGTCGACGACCGCGGGGACGGCGACCGTGAGCACGGGTCGTTGCCGCGGACGGGTCGTTGTCAGTGGGGCGTCCTAGGGTGGACCGTCCGCACCGCACTGCGAGAACGGGGAGCCGCCATGACCACCCTGCCCGACCGGCCGCGTACGGCACTGCTCGTCATCGACGTCCAGAAGGGCGTGGTGGCGGGCGCGCCCCGGCGCGACGAGGTGATCGCCAATATCGGCGTCCTGATCGACGCCGCCCGCGCGCAGGGCGCTCCGGTCGTCTGGGTGCAGCACTCGGACGGCGAACTGGTGCGCGGCAGTGAGAACTGGCACTACGTCGAGGAGCTGGTCCGCCTCGACCCGGAGCCGCTCGTGCACAAGAGCTACTTCGACTCCTTCGAGGACACGGAGCTGGAGTCGGTGCTCGCCGAACACGGGGTGGGCCGGGTCGTCGTCACAGGCGCACAGACGGACGCGTGCATCCGCTCGACCCTGCACGGCGCCTTCGTGCGGGGTTACGACGTGACGCTGGTCGGCGACGCGCACACCACGGAGGATCTCAGCGAGTACGGCGCACCGGCCCCGGAGCTGGTCATCGCGCACACCAATCTGTACTGGTCGTGGCAGAGCGCTCCAGGCCGCAGCGCGGGCACGGTCGACACGGCGAAGGTGACGTTCGAGGGGAACGAGACGCACTGAGGCGCTTGGGCCGGGGCGCTGCGAGGGCGGCGCGGACACGAGGGAGCCGACGACGGTGGCGCGCCCCGACCGGCGGGTCCGGCCGGGGCGCACCGTACGCCGGCGGCCCTGCCGGCCTGGCCCCGCTGAAGGCGGGCAGCAGGGCGGTGGCCGCCTTGAAGAAGGCGTAGGACCAGACGAAGGCGCCGGACCAGCAGATGGTCCAGTCGGCCGGGAGGCCCACCGCGCGCCGGGCCGAGTCGTCGCGCCCGGGGTCGGCGGCGTCCGCGTACCGGCCCGTCGGGTCGGTGAGTCCGCCGGCGTCGACCGGTGTGAACCGTCAGCCGTCACGCAGCGGGACCGCACAGCGGCCCGGCGCGCTCGTGGCGCTCGTGGCGTGCGCGGCGGCCTGGTCGGGCGGGGCGCCGAGGACTGCTCCGGCGGCCGGTGCGGCCGCGGAGGCGGCAAGGACCGATCTGCGCGTGACCGTCGTGGACGACCCTCCCCCGCCAATCTGAACACCGGAAACCAGAGGTGCTCACAACTCGGCGCGGGCCAACAGAGTCTGACGATGCGCCGCTCCTGCCCGTCGAGGGTGCGGAAGTCCGCTGCGGCGTCGCGGATCCGCCGGGGCTCCCTCGAGGAAGATCGGCCGGATCTGCCTCTTGACCCCGGTGCACGTCCGCTGTGCGGCCGCCCCCCGGGGGTTCCCGTCCACGCGCGGGCCGAACGCACTAGGCTGGAACGGAAGTGACCTGCCTGTTCACTGTGAGTGCCCGCACGGGAGTGGCGAGATGAGCCCGGAGTATCCGTTCGACGAGGCCGCGACGGCCCGGGCCGTCGTCGACGACGTCGGCACGCTCATCGGGTGGAACGAGGGCGCCCGGGCCCTCCTCGGCTGGTCCCAGGACGAGGTCGTGGGCCGGCCCGCCGCGCAGCTCCTGAGCGAAGCCCTGCCCCTCCCCACCGCTTCCCGCTGGGACGGAACGGTGACTTTGCGCCACCGCGACGGCCGACCGATGCCGACCTGGCTGCTCGCCCACCACAGCCGCTCCGAGGACGGCCGGCCCGGGCAGTGGCTCGTCGTCACCCCTCTCACCGGGAGCGGTCCGGCCCCCTCGGACGAACCGCTCGCCACTGCGGGCCTGGTCCAGTCCCCCTGCCCCGTGGCGGTCTACGACGAACAGCTGCGGCTGCGCCGGATCAACGACGCGATGAGCGACGTCATCGGGCTGCCCGAGGACCGCGTCAAGGGTCTGCGGCTGTCCGAGATCGGCGGCCTGTCGCAGAGCTCCGAACTGGAACGGCACATGCTCCAGGTGCTGCACAGCGGCCGGGCCCGGGACGTCGAGACGTACATGCGGACCGGCGTTGAGGACCGCGCGCACGCCTGGCTCGCCCGGATGGCGCCGGTGACCGATCCGGCCGGCCGGATCCGGGGCGTGTGCCTGGCCGCCCACGACTTCACCGAGCACCACCGCTCCCGTGAGCGGCTCCAGCTGGTCAACGAGGCGAGCGTGCGCATCGGGAGCACCCTCGACGTGACCCGCACGGCCCAGGAGCTGGCCGAGGTGTGCGTCCCCGCGCTCGCCGACTTCGTCAGCGTCGACCTGCTGGACCCGCAGGACGGCGAACCCCCGGCCCGGTTCACCCCGCCGGTGAGCCTGCGGCGCGCGGCGCACCACTCGATCAACGCCGGAAGCCCCGAGGCGGTGGCCGAGCCCGGCGAGGCGCAGCACTATCCGACCGGGTCGCCGCAGGCCGACTCGCTGGCCGCGGGCCGCACCATCGTCGGCACGGTGGCCGACGGCGGTCTGGACGCCTGGCTGGAATGGGACCCGGCACGCGCCGCCCGGGTGCGCGAGCTCGGCATCCACTCCACGATGTCCGTGCCGATCCAGGCCCGGGGCGTCACCCTCGGCGTCGCCGTCCTCACCCGGTTCCGCCGGCCCGAGCCCTTCTCCCCGGACGACCTGCTGCTGGCGGAGGAGGTCACGACCCGTGCCGCCGTCTGCATCGACAACGCCCGCCGCTACTCCCGCGAACGCGAGACGGCCCTCGCCCTGCAGCGCAGCCTGCTGCCGCGGACCCTGCCGCGCACGGCCGCCGTCGAGGCCGCCTCCCGCTATCTGCCGGCCGCCCGCGCCGGGGTCGGCGGCGACTGGTTCGACGTCATCCCGCTGTCCGGGATGCGTGTGGCCATGGTCGTCGGGGACGTCGTCGGACACGGCGTCCAGGCCTCGGCCACCATGGGCCGGCTGCGCACCGCCGTGCGCACCCTCGCCGACATCGACCTGGCCCCCGACGAGCTGCTCACCCATCTTGACGACCTGGTGGTCCGGCTGTCGGAGGAGGCCGGCGGCGAGGGCAGCCCCGGCGAGGTCGGCGCGACCTGTCTGTACGCGGTGTACGACCCCGTGTCGCGGCGCTGCAGCCTGGCACGCGCCGGTCACCCCCCGCCGGTGCTGCTCCGGCCGGACGGCACGCCCCGGCGGATCGAGCTGCCCGCCGGTCCCCCGCTGGGCGTGGGCGGGCTGCCCTTCGAGTCGGCCGAGCTGGAGGTGGCCGAGGGCAGTGTGCTCGCCTTCTACACCGACGGCCTGACCGAGTCCCGCGAGCGCGACGCGGACGCCGGTCACCGGCTGCTCAGGGAGGCTCTGGCAGACCCGTCGGGCTCCCTGGACGAGACCTGCGACCGGATCCTGCGCACTCTGCTGCCGCCCGGCGGGGCCGCCGACGACGTGGCGCTGCTGCTCGCGCGCACCCGGGGCCTGCCCGCCTCCCAGGTCGCCACCTGGGACATCCCCGCCGACCCCGCGCTGGTCGCGCCGATCCGCAAGCAGGCCGTCGAGCAGTTGGCCCGCTGGGAGCTGAGCGACGCGTCGTTCACCACCGAACTCGTGGTGAGCGAGCTCGTCACCAACGCGATCCGGTACGGCTCCCGCCCCATCCGGCTGCGGCTCATCCATGACGCGACGACGCTGATCTGCGAGGTCTCCGACCACAGCCACACGGCCCCGCACCTGCGCCGGGCGAAGACCTGGGACGAAGGCGGCCGCGGCCTGCTCCTGGTCGCCCAGCTCACCCAGCGCTGGGGCAGCCGGCACACGGCCGAGGGCAAGACGATCTGGGCGGAGCTGGCGCTCCTCGAGGAGGAGTGAGGCGGTCCTCCCGCCGACCCGGCCGGGCGGGGCTCTTACCCGAACGTGTTTTCATGGACGGGCTCCCGGACCTCCTCGATGGGCGGGCAGCGTCCCGACCCCGTCCCGGAGAACCGCCCTGAACACCCCGCTCGCCGAAAGTCTGTCCGTCCTCCTGCTCGCCGCCGCCCTCGGCTGGGCGGTGCTGCGCCCCGCCGGGCGCTCCGAGGCCCTGGTCGCCGTCCCCGCGGCGGTGGCGGTGATCGCCCTGGGCGCGGTGTCTGCGGACCACGCCCTGGCGGAAGCCGAACGCCTCGGGCCGGTCGTCGGCTTCCTCGCCGCGGTGCTGGTGCTGGCGCACCTGTGCGACGTCGAGGGACTGTTCACCGCCTGCGGCGCGTGGATGGCCCGCCGGGCGGCCGGCCGGCCGCGGCGCCTGCTGGCCGCGGTGTTCGTGCTGGCGTCGGCCGTCACGGCGGCGCTGAGTCTGGACGCCACGGTGGTGCTGCTGACGCCGGTGGTGTTCGCCACCGCCGCCCGGATGGGGGTGCGCTCGAGGCCGCACGTCTATGCGTGCGCGCACCTGTCGAACACCGCCTCGCTGCTGCTGCCGGTCTCCAACCTGACCAACTTGCTGGCGTTCACGGCGAGCGGGCTGAGCTTCACCCGCTTCGCCGCCCTGATGGCGCTGCCGTGGGTGGTCGCGATCGGCGCCGAGTACCTGGTCCTGCGGCGGTTCTTCGCCGCCGACCTGCCCGCCGCCGAGCCCACCGCCGACGACGGTCCGGAGCCCGAGCTGCCGCTGTTCGCGCTGGTCACCGTGGCCTGCACGCTGGCGGGATTCGTGGTGGCCTCCGCGGTCGGGATCGAACCGGCCTGGGCCGCGCTGGCCGGCGCCCTCGTCATGGCCGGGCGGGCGCTGGCGCGACGCCGCGTGACGCCGGTCGCCGTGGTGCGGGCCGCCGCGCCGGGGTTCCTCGCGTTCGTGCTGGCGCTCGGGATCGTGGTGCGCGCGGTGGTCGACAACGGCCTCGCCGGCGCGTTGCGGCACGTGCTGCCCGGCGGCTCGGGTCTGCTCGCGCTGCTGGCCGTCGCCGCGGTGGCCGCCGTCCTCGCGAACCTGATCAACAACCTGCCCGCGGTGCTGGTCCTGGTGCCGCTCGCCGCCCCGGCGGGGACCGGGGCGGTGCTCGCGGTGCTGCTCGGGGTGAACATCGGCCCGAACCTGACCTACGCCGGATCCCTCGCGACGCTGCTGTGGCGGCGTGTGGTGCAGGAGCGCGACGAGCGCGTCGAGGTCGGCGAGTTCACCCGGCTCGGCCTGCTCACGGTGCCGGCCGCGCTGATCCCGGCCGTGGTGGCGCTGTGGGCCTCGCTCCAGGTGATCGGCGCCTGACCGCCCGGTTCAGCGACCGCCGCCGTATCCTCCGTAGCCGCCGTATCCCCCATAGGGGTAACCGCCGTAGCCGCCGTATCCCCCGTAGCCGCCGGAGCCCTGTCCGTAACCGCCGGACGGGCCGGGCCGGCCGCCGGAGCAGGGGTTCCCGTACCAGCAGGACGTGTCGCCCGGACCCGGGGACGCGCTCGCGGACGCCGTCGGGGCGGCGGACGGCGTCGGTGTGGGCGCCGGCTTCGCGGCCTTCGGCCTGGCGGACGGGGCCGGGGCGTCGGAGGGGTCGGTGTCGGCGCCCCAGTTGACGAACTGCATCTGCGGGTCGGGCTGCGAGGTGTCGATCACCCACCGCTGGGCGGCGCTGTCCACCCGGTTCTTCAGGACGAGCGCGCCCGATCCGTCGGTGGCGGCGGGCGCCAGCGCGAGGTTCTGGCCGGAGCGCGGGACGAGCGTGCCCTGCAGCGTGAAGTCGTACTGGACGTTCCTGGCGTCCGGCTGGGCGGCGCCCGTGCACGGCGCGAGCCGCACGGAGTAGCCGAGCCGGGAGTCGAGGCAGAGGTCGGGGGCGGCGGCGCTGCGCAGCAGTCCGGTCGGGTCGTACGCCCACTGCTGGCCGGCGGCGGAGGTGCAGGCGGCGAGTTCGGCCTCGGCGCCGCTGACCGGCTTGGCCCCTTCGACGCCGATGCACAGCCCGGAGGCGACGTTGTGCAGACGGCCTCGCACGGTGCCCTGTGCGGCGGCGTCCGCGCCGGCCCAGGAGGGGTCGCCGGTGGCCTTGTCCGTGCCCGGGGCGTCGGGCTCGGCCGCGCCGCTGTTGGCGGCCGGGGCCCCTCCGTCACCGGAGTCGATGACGGCCCACACCATGAGCGGCAGGACGACGAGCCCGCTCACGGTCAGCACGGCGGCGGCGAGGTTGCGCCGGCGGGCGGCGCGACGGGCCGCCTTCTGCTCCGAACGGCTCGTGCCGGGGCGTGGGTCCGCGTCCGCCGCGGAGCCGGGGCGCGGGGCGGCGTCGGCCGCGGAGGCGGGCGCGGGTGCGCCGCCGGGGCCGGCCGGGGCGGCGGCCCCGGGGAGGTCGCCGAAGCGGGCTCCGATCCGGGAGACCAGGCCGGACCGCACCCGGCCGCGGGTCGTGGGCCGGGCTCCGGCCTCGGCGGACGCGGCCGCGAAGGACCCGTCCGTGAAGGCCTCGCCCGCGTAACCGCGCGGCTTCTCCCCGGCCGGGTCGCCGGACTCGCCGTGGCCCGTCACCCTGATCTCCACATAGGCCGCGGCCGCCCAGCCCAGGATGCCGTCGGCCAGGGCGGTGCCGAGCAGCCCCTCGAACTGCACCAACTGGTCGGCGGTGTGGGTGCAGTGCCGGCAGCCGTCCAGGTGGTTGCGCAGATCGGGGTCGAGGTCGACGCCGCCGCGCCGGCAGGTGACGTCCAGGAGTCGGTGGTAGCGCTGGCAGTCGTCGTCGGTGGCGAGTTCACGGTGCACCTGGAGGCACTCCTCGCGCAGCCGCTCGCGGGACCGGCTCAACTCGCCGCGGGCGCCGTCCTCCTCGAGGCCCAGCAGTCCGGCCGGCACCGCCAGCGGCTCGGCCTCGACCTCGACGTGCCACAGCAGGCAGCGAGCCGACTCGGGCAGCCGCTGGAACGCCCGGGACAGCATGCGCCGGTTCACGGGCGGCAGCATGAGGGCGGCCGCCCGGTCGGCGATCACGCCGTCGCCGTCGCCCTCGGAGCGCAGCGTGGGATGCAGCAGGTCGCGGCGGCCGTCGGCGTCCCACTCGGCCGCGATGCGGCGGACGGTGACCAGCAGATGAGGGCGCCAGGCGGCCGTCGGACCGTTCTGCCGGAGGGTCTCGCCGAACAGCCGGGTGAAGGCGGCCGTGGTGAGCATGCCGGCCGCGCGCTCGCCGTCGGTGCACAGCCGGGCGTAGGAGAAGGCGGCCTCCCAGTGCCGGTCGAGCAGCTCACCGACGGGATGCAGCGCGGGCGACGCCCCCGTCCACTTCTTCAGCTCCGCGCTGAGCTGTTCGTCCGTCGCGTCGAAGCGGCGCGCCGAAGGGGAATTCGACAGGCCTGCGTCATTCACGGGCTGCATTCCTTCCGGGGCATGCGGCATAAAGTCCATACCATCGGGTTTGCGGTTCCGCCCGGGCGGCGGACGACTCGCACAGGGTTCGGCGCCTCTGACGTCCTCAGGGGGACAGCTCTTGTGAAGCGTGGGGAGTGTGACGGGAGGCGTCTCGTGCGCACGATGGGGAAATCGTTGTCCGCGCGCCGACAAGGCACACCTTCGCACAACCGGACCAGGACGAACAAGAGATCCCACGGTTTCGTACACGGGGCGCCGGACGCAGATATTGACGAAACGTCAATGCAGGATCGCCCTGTGGGGTGGTCCCGGTATTGCCGTCCCTTTTGACTCCCCTGCCGAGGGCTCCTTTCCGAGACGTGTTTCCCTCGCCTTTCCCTCGCCCGACGACAGCCGCCCTGGCCCGTCTTTCGCGTCGCCCGGCTCGGGGTTACGGTGCCAGTCCCGCGGCAGGCTGACCCAGGAGGCCATGCATGACAGTGACGGACATCGACACCGCCGGGACTCCCCGCCTGAGCGAGGCGGATCTGCGGCAGTACCGGGAGGACGGTTTCACCGTCGCGCGAGGGCTGTTCACGCAGGACGAAGTCGACCGGCTCTGCGCCGAGTTCGAGGCGCTGCACGCTGCGGGGCGGCCGGTGCCCGGGCATTTCGAGCCGCGCCCAGGCGCCGTGGACCCGCTCGCCGCGTATCCGAGGGTGCTGCACCCGCACGAGATCAGTCCGCTCGCCCGCCGGGTACTGCTCGACGCCCGACTGCGGGGCGCCCTGGAGCAGTTGCTCGACGAGGAGGTGCTGGCGGCGCAGAGCATGTTCTACTTCAAGCCGCCGGGCGCCCGGGGCCAGGCGCTGCACCAGGACAACTTCTATCTGCGGGTCGAACCGGGCACGTGTGTGGCCGCCTGGCTGGCCTGCGACGAGATCGACCGCGACAACGGCGGTCTGGAAGTCGTGCCCGGCACGCACCGGATGGACCTGTTCTGTCCGGAGACGGCCGACGCGCAGGTGTCGTTCGCCCGGGAGTACGTGCCGCCGCCGCCCGGGCTCGCGGCGACGCCGGTCGACATGGCCGCGGGCGACGTGCTGTTCTTCAACGGCAGTCTGGTGCACGGATCGCAGCCCAACCGCAGCGGCGACCGGTTCCGCCGGTCGTTCATCGGGCACTACGTCGGGCGCTCGGCGGAACGGATCGGCGAGTACTACCGGACGCTGACGATGAACGGCGAGCGGCAGGCCCTGCCGGTGAGCGAGGGGGCCGGGCCCTGCGGCACGGAGTTCCCGCCGGCGAGCCCGCACTGACCCGCGCGGACCCCTCGCCGCCCCCTGGCCCACCCCGCTCGGGCGCCCCGGAGCCACCCGCGCCCGGCGGGGCCGGGCTTCCGTCCTCGCCTGCGCCCCGTCCTCCGTCGCCGCCGGTTCAGTGACCGGCGACGGCGTGCGGGACGTAGGGCTGCTCGAGTTCCTGCAATTCCTTCTCGGTCAGATCCAGTTCGACCGCCGCCGCCGCGTCGTCGAGATGGTTCGGCTTCGACGCGCCGACGATCGGGGCCGTCACCGTGCTCCGGTGCAGAAGCCAGGCCAGGGCCACCTGGGCGCGCGGCACCCCGCGGGCGCCGGCGATGCGGGTGACGGCTTCGACGATCGTCCGGTCGCCGTCCGGGTAGAGGGCGCTGCCGAACGCGTCACCGGCGCTGCGGTCGGTCCGCGTGCCCCAGTCGCGGGTGAGCCGGCCGCGGGCCAGCGGGCTCCAGGGCAGCACGCCGACGCCCTGGTCCGCGCACAGGGGCAGCATCTCGCGCTCCTCCTCGCGGTAGAGGAGGTTGTAGTGGTTCTGCATCGACGCGAACCGGGTCCAGCCGTGCCGTTCGGCCGTGTGCTGCATCGTGGCGAACTGCCAGGCGTACATCGAACTCGCCCCGATGTAGCGGGCCTTGCCCGCCTTCACCACGTCGTGCAGCGCCTCCATCGTCTCCTCGACGGGGGTGTACGGGTCGAAACGGTGGATCTGGTACAGGTCGACGTGGTCGGTGCCGAGGCGGCTCAGGCTGTGGTCGATCTCGGACAGGATCGCCTTGCGGGACAGTCCGGCGCCGTTGGGTCCGGGTCGCATCCGGCCGTGCACCTTCGTGGCGAGCACGATCTCGTCACGCCGGGCGAAATCGCGCAGCGCCCTGCCGACGATCTCCTCGCTGGTGCCGTCGGAGTAGACGTTCGCGGTGTCGAAGAAGGTGACGCCCGCCTCCAGGGCCTGCCGGATCAGCGGCCTGGACGCCTCCTCGTCGAGAGTCCACTCGTGCGCGCCCCGGTCCGGGACGCCGTAGGTCATACAGCCCAGACAGATCCGCGACACGTCCAGACCCGTCGAACCGAGCTTCACGTACTGCATCGTCGCCGCTCCTGACATCGGTGGGAGGTGGAGGAGGTACGTGGACGGAGCGTACGTGGGCCCGGCCGCCCGGGCTCACCCGAGCAGGTCCAGCGCCCGCTCCCAGCGGAACTCCGCACTCTCCGCCGTGTCGTACGGGCGCCCGAACCGGACGCCCGTCCCGCGCAGCCGGGCGAGGCTCTCCCGGCAGGCGGGATGGCCGCCGGGGGTCTCGTGCCCACACGGCAGGACGCCTACGGGGACGCCGAGTCCGGCGGCCTCGGCTGCCAGGCGCCAGAGGCCGGATGCCAGGTGCCAGGGGGTGGGCGGGGGCGGGGTACGGCGGCGGCCCGGGAGCCGGTACGCGGACGGAGACGGAGACGCGAAATCCGGTTGCCCTCGGCCGCCCCTCACCCGCAGGATCCGGCCATGCTCACTTTCGACGCCTCACTGCCGCTGACGTCCGCCGCCGCTCCTACGGCGCCGGTCCAGCAGCAGCCCGGCCGCCCCCGGAGGCGCGACGCCGCACGACGGTGACGGCGGCGCTCGTCGCGGGCCTGGTCGCGGGTTACGGCATCGCCGTCCCCGTCGGCGCGGTCGCGACCTACCTCGTCTCGCTCACCGCCCGCACCTCGCTGCGCACCGGGGTGTGCGCCGCGCTCGGCGTCGCCACCGCGGACGGCCTGTACGCACTGGTCGCGACCGTGGGCGGCTCAGCCGTCGCGGCCGTGCTGCGACCGGTGCTGACGCCACTGCGCTCGGCCTCGGCCCTGGTCCTGCTGGTGCTGGCGGTCCGGGGCGCGTGGAGCGCCCTGCGCCAGTACCGGGCGCACCGGCTCGCCACCCGGTCCGGACCGCCCGCGCCCAGCCCGGCCCGGGCCTTTCTGAACCTCCTCGGCATCACCCTCCTCAACCCGACGACGGTGGTCTACTTCGCCGCGCTGGTGCTGGGCGCCGGCGCCGCCGACCCGGTACGGCCCCTGGAACAGGGGGTGTTCGTGCTGGCGGCCTTCGTCGCCTCGGCGAGCTGGCAGGTGCTGCTCGCCGGAGGCGGCGCCCTGCTGGGCCGGGCGCTCACCGGCCGCCGGGGACGTCTGGTCACGGCCCTCGTGTCGAGCGCGGTGATGACCGTGCTCGCCGTCCGGATGGTGACCTAGGCGGCCGGACGTGCGGATGAAACACGCGGCCATCGGTGTTGCATCCCTGTGCGGGCCGGACGTGCGCGACGCGCGAGCACGTCGGACGACGCGTCCGGAACGACGACATGACGGCACAGCGCCATCGGCGACATGACGAAGGGGACGGAGACCATGCCTCTCGAAGGCGAGTACGAACCCAGCCCGACACAGTGGGTACGCGAGCAGGTGGAGCTCTACGAAAGCTCCGGCGGCACCGAGGGCACGACCCTGCGGGAGACGGGACTGCCCGTCGTGCTGCTGACGACGCTGGGCGTGAAGAGCGGCCGGATTCGCAAGACCCCGCTGATGCGCGTCGAGCACGACGGCCGGTACGCCCTGGTCGCGTCCCAGGGCGGGGCGCCCAAGCACCCCGTCTGGTACCACAACATCAAGGCCCTCCCCCAGGTCGAGCTCCAGGACGGCCCGCTCAAGCAGGACATGACGGCACGAGAGGTCACCGGCGCGGAGAAGGCCGAGTGGTGGGAGCGGGCGGTCGCCGCCTATCCGCCGTACGCCGAGTACCAGACGAAGACGGACCGGGAGATCCCGGTGTTCGTCGTGGAACCGGCCGGGAGCCGCTGACCTGCCGGGATCGCCCGGACGGCGTCCATGCGGGCGTCGCGAGCGGGAAAACCGCGGTGGGAACGCATCAAGGCGTTCCCACCGGGCACCCGACCGTCAGGCCCCGCCGCGCTCCCCCGTCGCGGCGGGGCTTCCCGCCGTCTCACCCGCGGGCCGGTCGGTCACGTCGAGGAAGATCTGGTCCGCCTCGGAGATCGTCGAGGCGATGGACCGCTTGATGCGGACGGCGACCTCCTCGACCCGCTCGCTGTCCAGACCCGGCATGAGGTCCACGCGGGCCGCCACCAGCACCGAGTCCAGGCCCATCTGCATGGTGAACACCGCTTCGACGCTGTCGATCTCCGGCTGGGCGTCGAGGAGCGCATGGATGCGCGCGCCGGTCTCGGGAGCCGCGGCCTCGCCGATGAGCTGGTCGCGGGCATCGCGGCCGAGCCGGAAGGCGACGTAGACGAGCAGCGCGCCGATCGCCAGCGACGCGGAGGCCTCCCACACGACCTGTCCGGTGACCATGTGCAGGGCCATGCCGATCGCGGCCAGGGTGACGCCGAGAACGGCCGTGCCGTCCTCCGCGACGACCGTGCGCAGGGCGGGGTCCCGCAGGCCCGCGCTGCCGCCCTGCCGGCGCACCTGGTGCAGGGCCCGCGCCAGTGAGACGCCCTCGGCGAGGAAGGAGACGCCGAGCACGATCAGGCCCGCCACATAGCCGCTGAGCTTCTCGTCGGCTCCCGACCGCAGCGCCTCGACGCCCTGGAAGAAGGAGAAGCAGCCTCCCATCACGAAGATCCCGACGGCGGCGAGGAGCGACCAGAAGAAGCGCTCCTTGCCGTAGCCGAAGGGGTGCCGGCGGTCGGCCGGGCGGCGGCTGCGGCGCAGCGCCGCCAGCAGGAACACCTCGTTCAGGCTGTCGGCCACGGAGTGCGCGGCCTCCGACAGCAGCGCCGGCGACCCGGCGAGGACGCCGCCCAGTCCCTTGGCGACGGCGATGACCAGGTTGGCGGCCAGCGCCACGAGCACGGTGACGCGTGTGCGGCGATCGGCTGAGCCGTCGTCCTCACCGCGCGTGCTCGACGAGCCCTGCGCGCTCGACGTGCCGGACGGGCCGGGTTTTCCGGGCAGGCCGGATGTCCCGTCCGGGCCGGGTGGGCCGGATTTTCCGGGCAGGCCGGATGTCCCGTCCGGGCCGGGTGGGCCGGGTGTTCCGGGCAGGCCGGATGTCCCCTCCGGGCCGGGTGGGCCGGGTGTTCCGGATGCACTCGGCCGGCCTGCTCGTTCGCCCGCCGCTCCGGCGCTCCGGCCGGTGCTGCGATCGTCCACCCCCTGACTCTGTCGGGCCTTCGTCTCGGCCGGGTGATCGGCGTTCCGTTCTGAAGGTGTCGCGCTCACCTTCGCCGAATTCCCCGGCGGATCGCGATCACACCGTGCCACCGGCCGAAAACGGGGAACGCGGGGAACAGCAGACGCGACACCACCGGGAGGAAGCCATGAGCGACGGGGGCGGCGACGGCAACAGCTCCTACGGGCACACGGCCTTCAGGCGCGCCAAAAGTCACTTCACCGACCGGATCACCGCGGACGGCCGGGACGGCCGGCCTGTCGCGGCGGACCGCTACCGGCTGGTGGTCAGCCGCGCCTGCCCCTGGGCGAGCCGGGCCGTGATCTCCCGGCGGCTCCTCGGCCTGGAGGGCGCGCTGTCGATGGCGATCACCGATCCGGTCCAGGACGACCGCAGCTGGCGGTTCGGCCTCGACCCCGGCGGCCGCGATCCCGTCCTCGGCATCCGGTACCTCGCCGAGGCGTACGAGCGCCGGGAGCCCGGTCATCCGGGCGGGGTCAGTGTGCCCGCGATCGTCGACGTGCCGAGCGGGGAAGTGGTGACGAACGACTACCAGCAGATCACCCTCGACCTCGCCACCGAGTGGACGGCCCTGCACCGCCCCGGCGCGCCCGACCTCTACCCGCAGGCGCTCCGCGACGAGATCGACGCGGTCATGGCCGACGTGTACGAGGACGTCAACAACGGGGTGTACCGGGCGGGCTTCGCCGACAGCCAGGACGCGTACGACGAGGCGTGCACGGGGGTCTTCCGACGCCTGGAGCTGCTCACGCCGCGACTGGCACGGCAGCGGTACCTGGTGGGCGACACCCTCACCGAGGCGGACATCAGGCTGTTCACCACGCTGGTGCGTTTCGACGCCGTCTATCACGGTCACTTCAAGTGCAACCGCTGGAAGCTGACGGAAAATCAGGTGCTGTGGGCCTACGCCCGCGACCTCTTCCAGACGCCCGGCTTCGGCGACACCGTCGACTTCGACCACATCAAACGGCACTACTACCAGGTGCACACCGGCATCAACCCGACGAGGATCGTGCCCCTCGGCCCGGACCTGGCCGGCTGGCACTCCCCGCACCGCCGGGAGGAGCTCGGCGGCCGCCCGTTCGGCGACGGCACACCGCCCGGCCCGGCGCCGGCCGGCGAAGAGGTTCCGGCAGCCGGCCGGGCCCGCCGTCCCTCCCCCGTGACAGAGAAGGAGTGAAGAGATCCATGGCCAAGAAGAGGAAACTCCCCCTCGTCTACCAGCCCGTCGGATTCGCGCTGGGCTGGGCCAGCGGCGCCCTCGCAGGGCTCGCGTTCCGCAAGGCGTGGAAGGCGATCCGGCACGAGGACGACGCACCGGACGCGCTCGACCGGGACCGCGGCTGGGGCGAGGTCCTGCTGGCCGCGGCGGTGCAGGGCGCGATCTTCGCGGCCGCCCGCAGCGCCGCCGACCGCACCGGCGCCAAGGCCATCGAACGCTCCACCGGCGTCTGGCCCGCCAAGGAGAAGGGCGGCCGCGACTGACGCCCGCTCCGCCGTCACGGGCCCGCGGCGCAGTGGTGTTGAGGGCCGGGGGCAGCACGCGGCAGGCAGAGCGCGGCGGGGCGGGAGACATGGAGGGCTTCCCCGACGCGGAAGCCTGCGAAGCGGCGGGCGCCTGCCGAAGGGCGGGGCCCGCCGCTTCGCGTGCGTCGGGTTCGGACCTGCTCAGCCCTGCTTCGGGGCGGGCGAAGGCGCCAGCCGGAGGGTGAAGGAGTGGCCCGCCGGATCGGCGTAGCCCCGTTCCTCGTGGGGGCCGGGGGCGCCCTTGGTCTCCAGCGGGCGACCGCCCAGTCCGACCACCCTGCGTTCCACCTCGTCGAGGTCGTCGACCAGGAAGTCCAGGTGGGCCTGGAGGGAGTTCTCCGGGCGCGGCCAGCTCGGCGGGGTCGCGTTCACGTCGCGCCGGAAGGCCAGGCGGGTGCCGTCCTCGCTCCTGATCTCGACGCGGTTCGCGGTCCGGTCGATCTCCTCGGCGTCCAGCAGGCCCTTGTAGAACTCGGCGAGCTTCTCGGGCTCGGCACAGTCGAGCACCACGACGCCCGCTTTCACCAGTGCCATGTCGTCGTCTCCTCCACGAGATCCGGGCCGGGACGGAGCGCCCCGCCTCCGAACCCTGCGGATACCCCCGTTTCGGCCGCCCACGGCGGCCGGGCGACCCCCTCTGGACTTCTTGGACAGGTGTCCCGCTATAGTGGACATCTGTCCAAGAAGTGAGAGGGAGACCATGGAAATCCTGGCGAACGTTCTGGTCGCGCTGGTGGCCGCGCTGCATCTCTACATCCTGGTGATGGAGATGTTCCTGTGGCAGAAGAAGCCAGGCCTGTCGTTCCACGGCTTCGACCCCGAGATGGCGAAGAAGACCGCCGCGATGGCCGCCAACCAGGGGCTCTACAACGGCTTCCTCGCGGCGGGCCTGGTGTGGGGGCTGATCGCGGCCGACCCCACCGGCTTCCGCGCCCAGGTGTTCTTCCTGTCCTGCGTGATCGTCGCGGGCGTGTACGGCGCGCTCACCGCGAACCGCCGCATCCTGTTCGCGCAGGCTCTGCCCGGCGCCCTCGCCCTGGTCGCCGTCCTCGTCGCACAGTGACCCGCCCGGAGCCCGAGGACCCGCGGTCGGCCCGCACCCGTGCGCGGCTGCGCTCGGCGCTCCTCGACGAGTGCGCCGAGCGACCGCTGGAGGAGGTGGGCGTGGCCGCCCTGGTGCGGCGGGCGGGCGTCGGCCGAGCCACCTTCTATGTGCACTATCCCGATCTGGAGTCCCTCGCCGTCGACGCCTGCGCCGACGTCGTACGGGAGGCCGTGGAGGCGTTGCACGCCTGGCAGGGCCGCCCCGACCCGGTGCGGGCCCCGGCCGCGCTGGCGGAGTTCTTCGAGTCGCTGACCCCGCACGGCACGCTGTACCGCACGCTGCTGACGCCGGGCGGCGGCGGACCCCTCGGCCGGGTGCTCCACCGCGATCTGCGCGCCTACAGCCTGCGGGAGCGGCAGCGGGCGGGCGCGGCGGACGCGCCGCTGGTCGCCTCGGCCGTCGCCGCGACCTTCGCCGGCGTCCTGGCGGACTGGCTGCACGGCGACCTGGACGGCTCACCCGCCGAGATCGCCGACCAGGTGTGGCAGCTGCTGGTCGCGCTGCACGCGAGCCGCTGAGAGTCCCGGCCGGCGGTGAGCGGTGAGCGGCGTGTTCGGCGACGCGTCGTCCGCGACGTCCCGCGGTACGCCTGCGACCCCGATGGCCGCGTGCAGGTGCCGGCGCAGCGAGGCGCCCGCGGCGAAGCGACGCGGCCGGCGACCTGGTCCAAGCAGAGGTCGCCGGCCTCCAGCCGATGCCGGGCGTGCGTGATGCGCTGCCGGATCGGCCGGCGGCCGGGACTCGGTCCCGTCTCGTCGTGGAAGCGGCGGGCGAAGGTGCGCAGGCTCATTCGGACGTGCGCGGCGAGGCCGGACAGGGTGAACGGCTCGCCCAGCCGCCGCAGGACCCGGGCCCGGGTGTCCGCCGTGCTCGCCGCGCCCGCCTCGGGGACCGGCTGTTCGACGTACCGGGCCTGGCCGCCGTCCCGCAAGGGCGGGACGACACACCGGCGGGCCACCTGGCGGACGCCGACCGGGCCGGGATGCGGGAGATCGCCCGGCCGGTGGAGGCGGGGCGGCTGCGCGCCACGATCGCGGGGACGTTCCCGCCGGCCGACGCCGCCGAGGCGCACAGGCTCGGCGACACCGGCCGGACCACCGGGAAACCGGTCCTGACGGTCGGCTGACGAGACGTCGGAGCATCGGCGGGAGCGGGTTCCTCAGAAGGTCAGAACGTCAGGACCGGCTTGATGGTCTTGCCCGAGGTCATGTCCTGGACCGCCCGGTCGATGTCCGCGAACGCGTACGTGCCGATCAGGCGGTCCAGCGGCAGGCGCCCCGCCTTGACCAGTTCGACCAGGGCCGGGATGAAGCTCTGCGTCTCGCTGTCGCCGAGGGTGAGGCCCACGACCCGCTTGCCGCCGAGCAACCCGTTGACGTCCAGGCGGACTTCGCTGCCGAAGGGCGGTGCGCCGACCACCACGAGCGTGCCGCGGGCGGCGAGCGCGTCGACGCCCCGGCGCAGCACCGCGGTGTTGCCCGTGGTCTCCACGATGCCGTCGGCGCCCTGCCCGCCGGTGATCTCCGCGAGAGCGTCGCCGAGGTCGTCCCGGCCGGCGTCGACGGTGTGCGTGGCGCCCAACTCCTTCGCCAGGTGCAGGCGTTCGGCGACCCGGTCCACCGCGACGATCGTGGTGGCCGGGGTGAGCGCGGCCGCCATGACCGCCGACAGGCCGACGGCTCCGGCCCCGAGGACGACGACGGTGCTGCCCGCCGCGGGCTCGAGCACGTTCCAGACGGCTCCGACGCCCGTCTGGACGCCGCAGCCCAGCGGGGCGATCGACGCCAGCGGCACGTCGGGGTCGACCTTGACGAGGCTGCGTTCGTCGACCAGCGCCCGCTCGGCGAACGAGGACTGGCCGAAGAAGTGGCCGCCTAGCGGCTCACCGTCCCGGCTGAGCGTGGCGGTGCCGTCCGCGCGGCGGCCGCCGAGGAGGTTCAGCGGCAGCCACGAGGCGCAGTAGGCGGGGTGGCCGCCATGACAGTTGCGGCAGTCCCCGCAGGAGGTGAAGGACAGCACGACGTGGTCGCCGGGGGCCACGGCCGTGACGGCCGCACCGACCGCCTCGACGACCCCCGCGCCTTCGTGGCCGAGGACTCCGGGCAGCGGGAAGGGCAGTCCGCCGCTCGCCACCCCGAGGTCGGTGTGGCACAGCCCGGCCGCCACCAGCCGGACGACGGCCTCGTGCGGGGCGGGGTCCTCGAGGACGACCTCGGAGAGGGTGAAGGGCGCTCCGGCGGACTCGACGACGGCGGCGCGTGTGGTGATGGTCATGGGTGTGGCTCCCTTGCTCTCGCGGCGCGTTCAGTCGAGCGAGACGACGACGGACTTGACCTTGGTGTACGACTGGAGCGCCTCGGGGCCGTACTCGCGGCCGAAGCCGGAGTCCTTGACGCCGCCGAAGGGGACGGCCGGGTCGAGCATCGCCCAGTCGTTGACCCAGACGATGCCGGCCTGGAGGCGGTCGGCCACACGGTGCGCGCGGGCCAGGTTGCCGGTCTGGACGCCCGAAGCCAGGCCGTACGGCGTGGAGTTGGCGAGCTCGATGGCCTCGTCCTCGTCGTCGAAGGGCTGGACGGTGAGGACCGGCCCGAAGATCTCCTCCTGCACGACCCTGGAGTCGTTCGCGAGGTCGGCGATGACGGTGGGCCGGTAGTAGTACCCGCCGTCGAGGTCGAGGCGCTCACCGCCGCAGACGATGCGGGCGCCCTCCTTCCGGGCGAGGTCGACGTACTCCTCGACCTTGCGCAGGTGCTTCTCCCCCGCCATCGGGCCGACGACGGTCTCCGGCTGCCGGGGGTCGCCCACCGGCACACCCGGCACGGCCTCGGCGAGGATGTTCAGCAGCGTGCTGTAGACCGGTCGGGCCACCAGCAGACGCGGGCCCCCCATGCAGAACTGGCCGGTGTTGAAGACGAAGCCCTTGATGACGGCTCCGACCGCCTTCTCCAGGTCGGCGTCCTCGAAGACGAGGTGCGCCGCGTTGCCGCCGAGTTCCATGGTCACCGGCTTGAGGTTCTCGCCGGCGATGCTCGCGGCGTGCCGGCCGACGGCGGTGGAGCCGGTGAAGGCGATCTTGTCGACGCCGGGGTGGCGCAGCAGTGCCTCGCCGGCCACCGGGCCGCTGCCGGTGACGACGTTGACCACGCCGTCGGGCACCCCCGCCCGCTGGAACAGGTCGGCCATGTACAGGGCGCTGAGCGGCGTCTCGTCGGCGGGCTTGTGGACGACCGTGTTGCCGGCGGCGAGGGCTGGGGCGATCTTGGAACCGGCCAGGATGAGCGGGAAGTTGAACGGGGTGATCGCGGCGACCACGCCGAGCGGGCCGCGCCGGGTGTAGGCGAGGGCGTTCATCGGGGTGTCGCGGTTCGCGCCGTCCAGGGCGAAGGCGAGGGTGGCGAAGTACTCGTAGTCGTTGGCCGCGTTGGTGACGTCCACGGCGTGCGCCAGGGTGATCGGCTTGCCGACGTCGAGGCTCTCCAGGCGGGCGATCGCGTCGGCCTCGGCGCGGATCAGTTCCGCGACCCGGAGCAGGACGCGGCCGCGCTCCCTGCCGCTGAGGCCGGACCACTGCCCGGCGTCGAAGGCCTCCCGCGCGGCCCGTACGGCGGCGTCCACGTCGACGGCGCCCGCCTCCGCGACGGTGGTGACGACCGCACCCCGGGAGGGGTCGATCACCTCGGTCCGGGCTCCGTCCGCGGCCTCGCGCCACTGTCCCCCGATGAACAGTCGACCGGGGCCGGTCTCGAAGGTGGTCATCGCCACTCCTCAGCATCGTCGCCAAGATTTCAACAAACAGGATTCCTGTTGGTTCGCAGTCTCTTTACAGACAGGTTTCCTGTCAATGCTCTAGGCTCGGACACATGGCCGGCTCCCCGACGCGCAGGACAGCGTCCGCACCCTCGCCCCACCGGGCGCCCCCGTCCCTTCTCTACATGGTGAAGCAGGTCGAGCTGGTCGTGCGATCCCACCTGGACGAGCTGGTCAAGCCGTCCGGGATCACGGCCCTGCAGTACACGGCGCTCACCGTGCTGCAGCGGCACGACGGGCTGTCGGCCGCCCAGCTGGCCCGGGACTCCTTCGTCACCGCCCAGTCCATCGCCGATCTGGTGCGCTCCCTGGAGGGGCGCGGGCTGATCCGCCGCGAGCGCAATCCGCACAACCGGCGCGAGCTGCTGATCCTGCTCACCGACGACGGGCGCGAACTCCTCGAGCGGCACGCCGGTCCGGTGCGGGAACTGGAGGAGCGCATGGTCCGACAGCTCACCGCGCACCAGACGGAGCAGTTCCGCGCGGCTCTCTCGACGGCCTGGCACGCCCTGTCGTAACCCTCCCGCCGCCCCTCGGACCGCTCCCCGCACCCCCCTTCGCTCACGGCGCGAAAAAACTCGGCCAGAGTCGGTTGCATTTCGAAGACATATGTCAATCGAACATGCTGGAATTCACTCCATCGGGGGTAACTTGCTGGAGCGGGGAACTGCTGTGTGCGCCCCGCCCGTTGGAGGCTCCCGACCGGTGGAGCGGGTTGGAGGCGATGTCGTCGTGCAGCAGAAATCTCCGGCGGGCACCCCGCATCTACGCGTCCGCGAGGACCGGGGGTACACGGTGCTGGAGTTCCACGGCGAGATCGACATCGTCGCGGCCACCGAGATCGGACCGCACCTCGACGAGGCGACCTCGGGCGCCGCACCGCGCATCGTGATCGATCTGACCCCGGTGGAGTTCTTCGACTGCTCCGGGCTGCGCCTGCTGTACCGGGCCCGCGGCCGGGTCCTCGACCAGGGCGGCCGTCTGCACCTGGTCTGCCCCCACCCGCTCACCCTGCGCATCCTGCGCGCCACCGGGCTGTCCCGGCTGCTGCCGCCGGCCGCGACCCTGGAGGCCGCCCTGGAGCGGCCGGGGGCCGCCTCCGGCACGTTATGACGGCGCCGAGAAGCGCTGCTCGACGAACCTTGCGGCCCGGCCGGCCCCGCTATTCGCCGCGCGCCGCGTCGAAGAGGGCGCTGACGGACTCGCCGTTGTGGATGCGGCGGACGGCCTCCGCGAGGGCGGGGGCGATGGACAGGATCCGCAGCTTGTCGGTGTGCTGCTCGGCGGGCACCGGCACGGTGTTGGTGCACACGATCTCCAGCACGTCGGGCTGCTCGCTGAGCCGTTTCAGCGCACCCGCCGCGAACAGGCCGTGCGTGCACGCCACCCGTATCGACCGCGGCTGCAACTCCCGCAACCGGTCGAGCAGTTCCAGGACCGTGCTGCCCTTGGCGATCTCGTCGTCGAGGACGATCACGTCCCGCCCCGCCACCTCGCCGATCACGGCGCTGATGCTGACCCGGTCGTCGGCGAACCGCTGTTTGGCCCCCGCCGCCACCTGGGCGCCGATCATCCGGGCGAAGGCGGCCGCCTCCTTGGCGTTGCCGAGGTCCGGCGAGACGACGGTGGTGCGGGTGAGGTCGTAACGGCGGAAGTGGGCGGCCAGCTCCCGGTGTGCGTGCAGATGGTCGACGGGCATCGAGAAGAAGCCGTGCACCTGGGGCGAGTGCAGCGTCATGGCGAGCACCCGGTGGACGCCGGCCGCCGCCATCAGGTCGGCGACCAGCCGGCCGCCGAGCGAGATCCGGGGCGCGTCCTTCTTGTCGGAGCGGGCGTAGGAGTAGTGCGGCATGACGACCGTGATGCGGCCCGCCGACGCGCCCCGAGCGGCGTCGCACATCAGCAGCAGCTCGACGAGATGTTCCTGCACGGGCCGGACCAGCGGCTGGACGAGGAAGACGTCCCGTTCCCGGCAGTTGGCCTGGAGCTGCACCTCCAGGCAGTCGTTGGCGAACCTGCTGAGGCGGGTGGGACTCAGGGGCACGCCGAGGTGGGCACAGACCTCGGCTGCCAGCTCGGGATGGGCACTGCCGCTGAACACGGAGATGTCTCGCACGATCGGCTCCTCGCTGATCATGTCCGGCTGGGGCGGGAGCTCCCATGCTACGGACCGCGTCCGTTCCGCCCACCCGCGCGAACACGCCGTGATCCGGCCGCCTCCTCCTCCACCCCTCCCGGCCCCCGGCAGCGCCGGTCCCGGCCCGCCGGCGGACCCGTCGGTCCGGCGGACGGGCCGCATCGGGCGGATCGGCCGCCCGGGTGACGTGACCGGACCGGACCGAGCCCGGTCGCCGAAGCGCTCGCGGCAGACCTCGTGGGCGATGGCGACGGGTGACCGGTCCGGGCCGGGCCGCCGAAGCAGGAGCGGTCCGGGCGGCCGGAGCCGGAGGCGTCCGGGCGGCCGGAGCCGGAGGCGTCCGGGCGGCCGGAGCCGGAGGCGTCCGGGCGGCCGGAGCAGGAGCGGTCCGGGCGGTTGGGCAAGGCCGTCAGGAGAGCGAAGACCGCCTCCCGCGCCGGCGAGGACACCGTGACGGTCTGCGTGCCCGGCGGATCCGTACGTCACAGGTTGCCAACAAGGCGGTCTGACAGCGCAATTGGCGGGAATCCGTGTCCTCAGGAAGGAGGGCCGTCCGCATGACGACTTCCATCGAGCCCACCAAGGCCGACAAGCCCGCCAGGCGCCTCCCCGGCCGCATGCCCGGCTGGGCCAAGGCGCTCACCGCCGTCGTGGTCGTGCTCGTCGTGATGTTCGCCGGGATCCGGCTGAGCCTGCTGCCGGGCCTGCGCGACCTCTTCGGCACCGAGACCCACGACCGTACGGGCCCCGCCCTGCTGCAATCCATCCAGGACATGAGCCGTTACGACGCCGCCTCCGGCAACTTCCAGGTCGTCGTGGACCTGGAGAAGGACGCCAAGTACCTCCCCGACGCGATCCGCGGCACCCGCACCCTGTACGTCGGGGCGGGCACCGTGGACGCCTATGTCGACCTCGGCAAGGTCGGCGACGACGACGTGACGGTCGACGAGGACCGCACCTCCGCCACGCTCCGGCTGCCGCACGCGCGGCTCGGCACCCCGGCGCTCGATCCCGACCGCTCCTACGCGGTCTCCAAGCAGCGCGGCCTCCTGGACCGCCTCGGCGACCTCTTCTCCGACAACCCCGGCGGTGAACAGGCGGTGCAGAAGCTCGCGGTCCGCCACATCGGCGACGCGGCCAAGGAGAGCGAGCTGACCGCGCGGGCCGAGAGCAACACCACCCACATGCTGGAGGGACTGCTGCACTCCCTCGGCTTCAAGGAGGTGAAGGTGGTGTACGGCTCCTGACCTCTCCCCGCCCAAGTCGG
>NZ_JBMNDR010000090.1:32990-38166 GCF_052543235.1 Streptomyces sp. SAS_272
CTCGTGTCCGCCGCGGGCGAGAAGGTCGGCATCCTCGGGGTTTTCGTGGGTAATCGCCCTGTCACGCAGGGAAGTTGACTATTGGAGGACCGGATGGCCCGTGCAGCGCTTCGTCCGCTCACCGCGTTCCGCCCGCGCGGCGCCGAGGAGCCCGGCAAACCCGGAAGACCCGGAAAACGCTGGAAGCCCTGGAACAAGACCGAGACGCCTCCGCGGACCGGCGGGAATACCGCGAAGAAGACCGCGAAGAAGACCGCAAGGAAGACCGGCGGAAAGACCGCACCGGCGACCGACGCGAAGACCGGTCGGCCGCTGCCGTTCCCGCTGCGGCTGCTGGCCATGCTGTGCGCCTTCGCCTTCATGGTCGCGTTCGCCGTCGCGCTCGCCCGCGTCACGCTGGAGCCGTCGCCCGCCTCGGTGGCCCTGGTGCACTCCAACCTGCGGCCGGGCGACTCGCTGCGGGCCTATCTGGACCAGCCGGAACTGCGCGACGCGGTGAAGCAGATCGGCGGCAACCTCCTGCTGGGCGTGCCCTTCGGCGTACTGGTGCCGGTCGTCGCCCCCCAGGCCCGCGGGCTGCTGCGCGTGCTGCTGCTGACGGCGGCCGTCATGCTGCTGGTGGAGTTCGCCCAGGGCGCGCTGGTGACCGGACGCGCCTTCGACATCGACGACGTCATCCTCAACACGTCCGGCGCGCTGATCGGCTACCTGATCCTCGGCCGCCGGATCGGCCGTGCGGTGCACGCCCGCAAGCCGCGCGGGTGAGAGCGGGGCGGGGACGAGGACCGGACCGGCGTCAGTGCGGGTTCCAGGTGTACCTGTCCCCGCCCACCCAGCGCACCACGTCCGGGTCGTCGAGGTCGTGCACCGTGATGCCGTACGCGGCGGCGATCTCGAGGACGTCGGTCACGTCCCTGGCCTCGCCGACCACCTCGGCGTCGATTTCCACGATGCGGAAAGGAACGGCGGCGGGCTGCACCCCCAGCACCATGATCCGCGGTCGGGAGATACGGAGGCTCGCGATTTCGGTCATGACATAGAGGGTAGAGCGGAACCGATCGTTACGAATCATTCGATCACGGACATTCGATCACGGACATGAGGGCAGGGCGAGCGCTTCGTCTCCCCGACGTGCGGTCCCCGCGCGGGCGGGGAACTCTGGAGCCAGGAGGTGGCGATGGACCCCGTCGAGGCCCTGGACCGGATCGCCTTCCTGCTGGAGCGGTCGCTGGCCCCCACCTACCGGGTGCGCGCGTTCCGCACGGCGGGCCGCGTGCTGCGCGGGCTCCCCGCGGCGGAGGTCGAGCAGCGCTCGGCCGCCGGGACGCTGGAGTCGCTGAAGGGCGTGGGCCCCAAGACCGCCCAGGTGGTGCGTGAGGCGCTGGCCGGGCAACAGCCGTCGTACCTGACGAAGCTGGAGGACGAGGCCGGCCGGCCGCTCACGGAGGGCGCGGGGACGGGGCTGCGGGCGCTGCTGCGCGGAGACTGCCACGTCCACTCCGACTGGTCGGACGGCGGCAGCCCGATCGAGGAGATGGGCCGCACGGCGGCGGCGCTCGGCCACGAGTGGGCCGTGCTCACCGACCACTCGCCGCGGCTGACGGTGGCCCGCGGACTGTCGCCCGAGCGGCTGCGCCACCAACTGGACGTGGTCGAGGAGCTCAACGCGACCTGGGCGCCCTTCCGGCTGCTGACCGGCATCGAGTGCGACATCCTCGACGACGGGTCCCTCGACCAGGAGCCGGAGCTGCTGGAGCGGCTCGACGTGGTCGTGGTGTCCGTGCACTCCAAGCTGCGCATGGAGGCCCGGGCGATGACGCGCCGCATGGTCAGGGCCGTGCGCGATCCGCACGCCGACGTGCTCGGCCACTGCACCGGACGGCTGGTGGGCGGGCGCGGGCGGGCGGAGTCGGAGTTCGACGCGGACGAGGTGTTCGCGGCGTGCGCCGAGTCCGGCACTGCCGTGGAGATCAACAGCCGGCCCGAGCGGCTCGACCCGCCGCGCCGGCTGCTGCGCCGGGCGGTGGCCGCGGGCACGCTGTTCTCCGTCGACACCGACGCGCACGCGCCGGGCCAGCTGGACTGGCAGATCCTCGGGTGCGCGCGGGCCGAGGAGTGCGAGGTGCCCGCGGAGCGGGTCGTCACCGCCTGGCCGCTCGAGGACCTGCTCGCCTGGACGCATGAGGGCCGGACGCCGGCGGGAGTGGCGGACCGCTGAGGTGGTACCCGGCGGGTGGCTCGAGAGAAAGGATCCGAGATGACACGCGCCGCCGTGTTCGACGTCGACGGCACCCTCGTCGACACCAACCACCTGCATGTCGTCACCTGGTGGGAGGCCTTCCGGCAGGCGGGCCACCGGGTGCCGATGCACGCCGTGCACCGGGCGGTCGGCCTCGGTTCCGACGACCTGATCGCCCACCTGCTCGGCGAGGACCGGGACACGGACGGGGACGCGGAGCTCAGCGCCGCCCACAAGGCGCTCTACGGCCAGCACTTCGACCGGCTCCCGCCGCTGCGGGACGCCGGACGGCTGCTGCGCCGGCTGCGCGACGACGGCTGGACGGTGGTGCTCGCCACCTCGGCGAGCGGGTCCGAGCTGTCGGCCCTGCGCGGCGCCATCGACGCCGACGACGCCATCGCCGCGACCGCGAGCGCGGACGACGTCGAGGCGGGCAAGCCCTCGCCGGAGCCGGTGGCCCATGCCCTGGAGCTGGTCGGGGCGTCCGCCGAGGGGGCCGTGTTCGTCGGCGACACCGTGTGGGACATGCGGGCAGGCCGCCGGGCCGGGGTGCGCTGCGTGGGCGTCCTGTGCGGCGGCATCCCCCGCGCCGACCTGATGGAGGCGGGCGCGGAGACGGTGTACGACGACCCGGCCGACCTTCTGGCGTCCCTGCCCGCGAGCCCGCTGGGCCGGATCCCGGGGTGACACACGTCACCGCGCCCCGCCGTGGACCGGGGAACACCCATGGGTGGTTACCCGTTGAACAAACCGTGGGTGTGGACGGGACAGTGTCCCCGGGCCTCACCTTCTGCCCACAGGGACGATCGTCCGGCTGAAGCCCTGTGGAGCGTCTCGCCGAGAGGCGACCGCCGTGCGCACCCACGCTCAGACCGCCCCGACCGTGATTCCCCCGTCCGGTCGGGGCTCTCCTTTGCCCGGCCCGCCCGGGACGCACGGCGCTTGACTTCGAGCGCGCTCCCATTCGATCGGCTCGGGGTTCGACGCCCACAGCACCGCCGACGACGTCCTCGCCGGCGTCGACCTGACCGGACGGCTCGCGATCGTCACCGGCGGCTACTCCGGGCTGGGCCTGGAGACCACCCGCTCGCTCACCGGGGCCGGCGCTCAGGTCGTCGTCCCCGCCCGACGCCCCGACACCGCCCGCGAGGCCCTGGACGGCCTCGACGGCGTGGAGGTGGACGAACTGGACCTGGCCGACCTGGACAGCGTGCGCGGCTTCGCCGACCGCTTCCTCGCCTCCGGCCGCGCCGTCGACATCCTCATCGCGAACGCCGGCGTGATGGCCTGCCCCGAGACCCGTGTCGGGCCCGGCTGGGAGGCGCAGTTCGCCACCAACCACCTCGGCCACTTCGCCCTCGTCAACCGGCTGTGGCCGGCGATCGAGCCCGGCGGAGCCCGGGTGGTGTCGGTGTCCTCGCGTGGCCACCACTTCTCCGGCATGCGCTGGGACGACGTCCACTGGCGGCGCGGCTACGACAAGTGGCAGGCGTACGGGCAGGCCAAGACCGCGAACGTGCTGTTCGCCTGCCACCTGGACCGGCTCGCCCGCGACCGGGGCGTGCGGGCCTTCTCACTGCATCCCGGCGGCATCATCACGCCTCTGCAGCGGCACCTGCCCAAGCAGGAGATGATCGAGCGCGGCTGGATCGACGAGGAGGGCAACGTCATCGCCCAGGAGGGCTTCAAGTCTGCGCAGCAGGGCGCCGCCACCCAGACCTGGGCGGCGACCTCCGCGCAGCTCGACGGGATGGGCGGGGTCTACCTCGAGGACTGCGACGTCGCCGAGCCCGCGGGCGCCGACGACGAGCGCACCGGAGTCAAGGACTGGGCGACCGACCCGGAGCAGGCGGCTCGGCTCTGGGAGCTGTCCGCCGAGCTGACGGGCGTGAACGCGTTCTCCCCCCGGGGATAGCCGAGCCCACGTCACCCGCCCGCCGCGAAGGTGCGCGGATCGCGGGTGACGGGGCCTCGCCCCTGGAGCGGGCCACCCGAGCGGCCCTGAGCAGAGCGAGCGCGGCCATGTGCGGATCCGGGTCGGCCGATATCGAAGGGGGCCCCTCAGGCGGACGGCTCTTCGGGCACGGGCTCGTCGGACTGGTCGATGTCCGTGTGCGACGCACCCGGGGACGCGCCCTTGCGGCCGGTGCCCGTCTCGTCGGTGTCGGGGACGGTCCCGGCGTCGCCGGGCTTCGCCGGCCGATCCGGCCCGGCGACGTCCCAGGGGTCCTCCGCGTCCGCGTCGGCCTGCTGGTCCGGCAGGTCGCGCGGGACGGGTGCGCTGGTCTCGTCCGGGCCTTCGAGGCGGTGTGCGGCCACGACGGCCTCCCTTCGCGGTCGTGCCTGCCGGACGCCGTCCGTCCGGCAGCCACGCGAGTACCTCCCGGACGGCGGGCGAAACGTCGCGACGCAGCGGGGCCCCTCGGCGTCGGCACCGCAGCGGGGCCCCTCGGCGTGGCGCGGGCGCCTCAGCGTGGGGCGCGTTCCTCCAGCACCGTGCGCCACGCCGGCGCCGGGCCGGTGGGGACGGGGTCGGGGCGGCGGCCGCCGCGGGCGAAGAAGTCGGCGAGCGGGAGGATCGCCGCGCCGACGGTGACGGCGTCGGGGCCGAGCCGGCCGAGCTCGACGCTGACCTTCTGCGCGGGGTGGCGCAGGGCGTACGCGGTGGCGTGCCGGCGCACGGCCGGCAGGAAGCGGGCGCCGAGCTGGAGGCCGGCCCAGCCGCCGATGAGGATGCGCTCGGGCTGGAAGAGGTTGATCAGGTCGGAGAGGCCGGCGCCCAGGTACTCCGCCGTCTCCTCCAGCACCGCGAGCGCCACCGGGTCGGGGGTCCTTTCGCCGTCGGCGGTGTCGCCGCCCAGCGGGTAGGCGGCGGCGAGCATCGCCGTCAGCGCCGTCTCCTCGTCCACGCCCTCCGGCGGCCGGCCACCGGCCTCG